>CAYYUK010000015.1:0-6525 GCA_964474895.1 Candidatus Woesearchaeota archaeon | reverse complement strand
TATATAAATCTCTTATTCTTACCTTTTTTATGGCCACAGGCTACTCACAAAAAGAGTTAATTAAATTTAATTTTGAAAGTCTAAATCTGGATAGTAATGACTTCTTTGGAAATTCTCCACCCGCAGTTTTTGTAGGAAGGTTCGGTTATCCTAAAGTAAATGTTGGAATTCTCTCACCTGTTGAAAAAAAAGAAGATGCAAATCTATTAGATAATCCCAAAGAATGGGCAAAACAAAAATTAAGAGACATAGACATAATAAAACTAAGGTCACAATTAATCAATTCAAGATTCCAATCAAACATAAAATCATTTGATTCAAGATTTTTAAATCTTTCGCAAGAAGTTTCCATGGCTTACAAACCAGTTGATATGGAAATTCAATTAAAAAATAAACCAAAAAAAGTAACAGAACTAAACAGATTTACAAAACCACTAAGTAACAATGCAAATCTTAGAAACATAAAAATTACAGAAAATCCAAAAATAAAAACAGCTGTAGACAAAACAACATCCGATTGGGATCTAAAAGCAGTTCAAGGGATAAATAAATTATACAACAAAGGCTTTGACGAAAACTTCTTACACAAAATACTTTCAATTGGATTGCTGGGAATCAGAAAAAATAGAAAATTAGTTCCAACAAGATGGTCAATAACTGCAACAGACGATACAATAACAAAAGAATTACTAAAAGAAATAAAATATAATGAACCACTAGAAACAACTTTGGTCTATTCAGGATATTATCTTGGAAATATTTACTTATTCATTTTAATGCCTGGAGTTTGGAGTTATGAACTTTTTGAGATGGAAGTTCCATTTAAAACAAATCCCTGGAGCAAAACCGGAAATTTCTATGGATATGATTATGAAAATTACTATGGAAGAAAAGGCTACGTAGATGAAACAGCGGGAGGATATTTCGCATCAAGATTACCAGCAGTAGAGAAACTAAAACAACTAAAAAAACAAGCATCAGTCTTAGTTCTAAGATTTATTACTGAAGAAGATAAATTTCCTTTAGGAGTTTGGGTTTGCAGAGAAGCATCAAGAATATCTCTAAATTCAGAACCTATAGAATTTGAAGATGAACAATTAGCTATAAACTACGCAAAAGCATTTGCAAAGAACAAATTTAAAGAAGATATAGGAACTATTTTAAACGAAAGTAAAACAATAAGAACAGTAAAAGAACAACCGAGATTAAGTAAATGGCTATAATAACTCTAACTGAAATTTTAAACTTTGCTATAATTAGCGTAGCATTAGGATTCATATTCACAGGAATGTATCCAAGTAGACCAAAAACTGTTTATGATCAGATGCATAAAAGAAAATTCTCGATTAGAGATTTCAAATTTGCGTTAGCAGTAGTTGCCCCTGCAGTAATTTTACATGAACTAGGACATAAGTTTGTTGCAATGGGTTTTGGCTATTCGGCTACTTTTGAACTATTTCCATTTGGATTGGTAGTTGGAGTTATACTAAAATTAGTAGGATCGCCACTTTTACTTGTAGCACCAGGTTATGTAAGCATAGGAACGGAAGCATTCACCAACGCATTTGCATATAGAATAATAGCTTTCGCAGGTCCAGCAATAAATTTAATACTTTGGCTTGGATCAATGTTTTTACTAAAAACAAAAATAAAATTAACAACGTGGCAACATTCAGCATTAAAGATGTCAAAATTGTTAAACATGTTACTGTTCTTCTTTAATATGATTCCATTTGGACCATTTGATGGGGCAAAAGTATTCTTTGGACCACCAAGTTAGAACTTCAACCTTTTCTATACAAAAAACATCCAATCAATATTACTATGAACTCAAGAAGTGCAAGCCCATTCATAGTTAATACTGGAATGTTCATTATTTCAATACCATAAAGAACCCAAACAATAGAACCAACTGTTAAAATCAAATATGTTAGGATTGAAAGATCTTTTGCACTCTTTGTTTTAAAGATTTTATAAATTTGTGGAAAATTAGCAAATCCATTTATTACCCCAAAAACTGTTGCAAGCGTTGCCAATAGTGTCATAGAGTACAAAAATATTCAAGCCTTTTTAAAACTTTAGAACTATGCCTTAATAGCCAACTCTTCAGAACCCTCTTTAGTCAATTCTTCTAACTCTTTTCTAATTGCAGCTATCTGTTTTTTATTATCAATTTGCTTCAAAACACCACCACATTCAGAACACTTAAAATCATTCTCTAAAGCATTATCAAAACTAATTCTCAAACATTTCCTTCTACAGGTCAAAAAATCAGCATTTTCATTTTTAAGTCTCTTTTGCAGGTTTTCAACCCTTTCACCATAAAGCTTAGTAATCAAAACTTTAGCCTGAACAGAGTTAAATGTCCAATAATAAATATACCAACCCTTCTTCTTATCCTTTTTTCTCAAAAAAGTGACCAAATTGCTCTCTTGGAGCCTATACAGGGCATTTCTAACATGATTTATACCCATCTGAAGATGCTCAGCAATCAAGAATTCAGATACATTTTCACCCTTTTCTACCAGCAACCTAGCTATAGGAACTGCGTCTTCGCCAGCCATATTTGATGTAAGTCCATCTATCTTTTCTTGTGTTAGTTCCATATCTAAATCCCCCTATATTTTTCAAGAAAAACTCTTTAAAAAGCTTTGTGTTAGGCAATTTCAGCCAAGTTACTACAGTAAAATAAATAGAAAGATTTTAATACTTTAATAACGAAAATGTAATCATAAGATGTCTTGGTTCAAAAAAAAGAAAAAAGAGGTAGATTTTTCTAAGGAATTACCAGATTTGAAAGCAAGAGTTGGAGAATCACAAGGATTGCCATCAACACCAAGAATTAAGGGCCAAACTAACAAGTTTCCAAGCTACGAAAGCGAACTAAGTAACATAAAAGAAGTAATTGACAGACCAATAAGACAGCCAGCACCAAGCCCTATAATTGAGATTCCAAAGAGAAAACCAATGCTTCCACTTAGAGACACTTTAAATCAGATCCAACCAAAACCACAAAGCCCAACACCACAACCACAAGGAAGTGGGAAATCAATATTCGTAAAATTAGATAATTACAAGGCAGCAAGAGAACATATGGAGAGAGTAAAATCCCTAACAAAAGATGCAGAGAAACTACTAACAGAGTTAAACAAAACAAGAGACGCAGAAGATAGGGAATTAGAAACTTGGAAAGGCGACATAGAAAAAATCAAAGATAGTCTTGTAATGATTGATAGGAAACTGTTTGAGGGTTAATAGTGGCTAAAAACGCAGAATACATAAACATAGATCAATCAAATGTTTTTAGGAAAAGAATTCTTGAGACCACTGTAGATGTAACACAAACATTAAGATTTTTCGAGAAGTATCCTAAAATAAGATCAAAAAAAATTGCACAAATAAATAAAATAAAAACTTTAATGAAGAAAATAACAAAAGAAGTAAATGCACTTGAAACGATTCTACCAGGAATAGTGGAAAGATCCAAAGAAGGACCAACAAAGCAGACAAAAGGTAAAAGATTAGCAAAACCGGCAATATCAAAGAGAGAGTCAGATTTAGACCTAGAAATAAAAGAGATTAAATCAAAACTATCCAAACTCGGAATTTAAAGCAAAACTTTTAAAGTAACTTCTGTCTATAATAAATATGAAATCAACTGAGCTAAAAGATAAATATCTTGAATTCTTTAAAAAGAAGGGCCATAAAGAAATAGAGAACTCTTCACTCATGCCCGAAAATGATCCTACTGTTTTGTTTACAACTGCAGGAATGCACCCTTTAGTTCCTTATCTAATTGGGCAAAAACACCCACAGGGAAAAAGATTAGCAAATAATCAAAAATGCATAAGAACTGGAGACATTGAAGAAGTTGGAGACGATGTACATTTAACTTTTTTTGAAATGCTTGGCAATTGGTCATTAGGTGATTATTGGAAGGAAGAAGCGATAAAATGGAGTTTTGAATTTCTAACTGATAAAAAATGGCTTGGTTTTTCAAAAGAAAAATTAGCAATAACAGTTTTCAAAGGAAACAAACAAGTTCCAAAAGATACAGAAAGTTCAAAAATATGGAAAAGCCTGGGAATTCCTGAAGAAAGAATAGCTTATCTTGGACAGGAAGATAATTTTTGGGGCCCAGCAGGAAAAACAGGTCCATGCGGACCAGATACAGAAATGTTCTATTGGATTTCAAAACAAAACCCACCAAAAGAATTTGATCCAAAAGATCCAAGATGGGTCGAGATTTGGAATGACGTATTTATGCAATATAACAAAGACGAAAAAGGAGAATATGTTGAATTAAAACAAAAAAACGTAGATACAGGATTTGGATTTGAAAGAGTATTTACGATTTTAGAAAAAAAAGAATCAGTTTACGATTCAAGTTTGTTTAAACCAGTAATGAAGAAGATAAATGACGTAACCAACGCAAGAGGTGCTTATGAAATAGTAAAAAGAAAAATAGCAGATCATCTAAGGGCTGCAGTATTTATAATCAATGAGGGGATTTCACCAGGAAATTTAGATCAAGGATATGTTCTAAGAAGATTGATAAGAACTGCAATAAGACACGCAAGAAAATTGAAACCAAAAGAAGAGTATCTAAAAGAAGTAGTAAAAGTAATAATTGAAGTTAACAAAAAAGATTATCCAGAATTAGATAAAAATAAATCAAGAATTATTGAAGAACTTCTAAAAGAAGAAAAGAAATTCACAAAAGGATTAGAAAAGGGACTAAGAAAATTTGAAGCAATAGCAAAAAACAATAAAAAAATATCTGATAAAGATTCATTCTTACTATTCCAATCTTTCGGATTCCCAATAGAAATAACCGATGAACTAGCAAAAGAAAGAAAAATAAAAGTGGATGTAAATGGATTTTACAAAGAATTAAAGAAACATCAGGAGCTTTCTAGAACTTCAACAAAAGGAAGGTTTGGTTCCGGATTGGCAGATCATTCAAGAAAAACAATTTTGTATCATACTGCAACACATCTTTTGCTTTCAGCATTAAGAGAAGTTCTGGGAAATGACATAAATCAAAGGGGAAGCAATATAACAAAAGAAAGATTGAGATTCGATTTTAATTTTGATAGGAAACTAACCGAAGAAGAATTAGAAGAAGTGGAAAAGATTGTCAACAAAAGAATAAAAGAAGGAATAGAAGTGATAAGAGAAGAAATGACTTATAAAAAAGCAAAGAAGAGGGGGATTGTAGGCAGATTTACATATGGGGAAAACGTAATAGTTTACACAATAGGAAAAATATCCCAAGAGTTATGTAGCGGTCCGCATGTAAGAGATACAAAAGAACTTGGGCACTTTAAAATAATAAAAGAACAGAGTTCATCTGCAGGAGTAAGAAGAATAAAAGCTATTCTAGAATAATTGCAGGCTTACCTGGCATTGCTTTTTCATTATCTTTCTCAACAGAAATTTCTACACCAAATCTTCTACTCAAATCTTTAGAAATCTCTTCAATAACTTCAATTTCAACTTTCTGACCAAAAACATATTTGGGAAGTCTACTTTCATCCTTCAAATAATAGGGAACCATTTTAGAAATATCTTTATTGTGCTTCCCATCAATTGTTTTCTTAATAACTTCGCCAACATTTCTAGTTTTAACAACAGTTTTCTTCAAATCATTAATAAATTTATATTTCCAGCTCTCAGCGACGGCAATTTTAGCTTTTTTTGGTTTAAACTTAACCAACTTAATAATTGCAGCCAAATCTCTATCTAACGAAGCAACAAATTCATCTACTGCATCAAACTCTTTATTTATTTTCTTAGTATCACACACAGGCCAACCACACAAAGAAACAAAACCTTTGCTACCAATTTTACTCCAAATCTCTTCAGCAACATGCGGACAAAAGGGGCTAATTAATTTAACAACACTCTCTAAATCTTTCCTACTAATATCATCTTCCAAAGAATCAAACAAAGTTCTAATCTTAATCACAGCTAAATTATATTTAAAATTCTCAATATCTCCAGTAACTTCTTTTATTGCAGAGTTAACTTTACTCTCAACTCTTTTGCTAGACTTGCCAATTTTAACTTTCTTCAAATAATCATAAACTCTACTAACAAATCTATAACTCCCTTCAACACCCTTATCATCCCATTCAGTATCCTTATCTAGAGAAGCAATTGAAACCAAATATAATCTCGCAGTATCTATTCCATACTTTTTAGAGATAGTTTCAGGCAAAACAACATTGCCTCTAGACTTTGACATGACATAACCATTTTTGTGCAACATTCCTTGGTTAAACAATTTCTTAAATGGTTCACCAAAGTTCAACATCTTCAAATCTCTCAAAGCCTTTACAAAGAAACGAGCATAAATCAAATGCATACAGGCATGCTCTGCACCACCAATGTACTGATCAACAGGCATCCAATACTTAACTTTATTTTTATCAAAAGGTTCTTTTTTATTTTCAGAATCACAATATCTCAAGAAATACCAACTACTATCAAAGAAAGTATCCATTGTATCTGTTTCTCTTC
>CAYYUK010000014.1:0-9601 GCA_964474895.1 Candidatus Woesearchaeota archaeon | reverse complement strand
ATGTTTGAAGCATTTAGGGATGCAGAACTAGAAGATAGAAATAATGAAAAAAAGGCTATGATAATTTTATATCTCAATCAGCAAGGTAATTTTACTGTAAAAGCAAATCCTGGAAGAGCATTTACTATGGCTGCTGGAAGAGTTTATGTTAATGGAGATGTTCAAGTTCAATATATAGGATTAGATCAGAATGAAGAATATCCTCATTGGCAGTTTGATAATATACAAAAAAGTGTACATGATTTATTCAACATTTCTTCTACATAAACTTTTTAAACAGAACAAAAAATAAATATCTATGATTTGTTTACTTACTTTCATCGTTTTCGGAGTTCTGGGAATATTTTCAGCATCCCACAGGGAACTAGCTAAAGAGGCTTTTCAATGTGTTTTTAGGAGAACTACGTTTAGGAAATGTGATTCTGGTACTGATATTAAAGTAAAAGGAAAAATAGTTGGCACTCTAATGAAAAAAAGCCCAAAAAGTGCTAAGATAGTTCATAATCATTTTGAATTTATATCTTGGATATTCACAATTTTGTTCTTGGTAAGTTTAGTTTATTCCGGTTTCTCTGCATACAATCTAATAGTTCATGACAATTGTGTTGGGCCAGATGCAGATCCCGAACAATGTATTTTTACACCAAGTGAAACAGTTGTAGATTGTGGTGATCCACTTTGTGATGATGAAGGTCATTGTCAAGAATGTGGTGATGATTGTGATTGTAATGATTGCGAATGATAGAACAATATATTTATTAAGTAAGTTATTTTTGTAAATCTCTATGAACACAGAAAAAATAAGACAGGATTTTCCAATTCTAAAGAAAGGAATATACCTAGACACAGCTTGCATGTCTCTAAAACCAACACAGGTAATAAACAAAATAAATGAATATTATAATGAATATCCTTCTTGTGGTGGGAGAAGTATACACAAACTAGGGATGAAAGTAGATAAAGAAGTTACAGAAGCAAGAAACCAAATAAAAAAATTTATAGGAGCAAAAGACTCAAAACAAATAATATTCACAAAAAACGCAACAGAAGCAATAAATCTGGTAGCAAACTCTTTCAAATTCAATAAAGTTCTAACAACCGATAGAGAACACAATTCAAACCTTCTGCCTTGGCAAGAAAAAAATCACGAAGTAATAAAGTCAAAAGAAGATTTCACATTCGATTTAGAATTATTCCAAGAAAAAGTAAAAGATTTCGATTTAATAAGTTTCGTACATACTTCAAATCTAGATGGATATACATTACCAATAAAAGAAATAATAAAAATTGCACACGAAAATAACACAAAAGTATTCTTAGATGCAGCACAATCTATTCCACATAAAGAAATTAATGTAAAAAAATTAGATATAGATTTCTTAGCCTTCTCAGGACATAAAATGTTGGGACCTACTGGAACTGGAGTGCTTTACGCAAAAGAAGAATTACTAAACGAAATGAAACCTTTCATAAAAGGTGGAGAAACAGTATACGATTCAACATACACTGAACATAAAATAGAAAAATTGCCAGCAAAATTCGAGGCAGGTCTACAAAACTACGCAGGAATAATTGGACTAGGCGAAGCAGCAAAATACCTAAAAAAAATAGGAATGGAAGACATAAAAGATCATGAAATCAAATTAGTAAAAGCAATAGACACAGAAGGAATAAAAAAAGTAGGATACAATGGGGAAAGAGGAATATTCAATTTCATAATTCCAAACCTAAATGCACATGAGATAGCTTCAATTCTAAACTCATCAAAAGATATAATGATTAGAAGTGGTATGCATTGTGTACATTCATGGTATAATGCAAATAAAATAGAGCCAAGCGCAAGAGCAAGTTTTTATATCTACAATACAATGGAAGAAGTTAAGATTCTTAATGAAGAATTAGAGAAGATAAAAAGAATGGTAAATTAAAATAGTAAACTTTAAATACTATTTTTTCCAAAATTACTACATGGCACAAAAGTTATTTTACATTTTAATTGTAATTCTTGGAGCAATTTTTTGGACTTTAATTTCTCTTTGGTTTCTTAGAAAATCTTTCAAAAACTACTCCCCTGAAAACAACAGCACTGCAAAGAATAAGAAAATTAAGAAATAAAAATCTGTTTCTAAAAAACTCAAAAGGATAATCTTGAATCAATCTAGAACTAGAAGGAAAAGTCCAACCACTAGAACCAAAGAAAACCAAATGAAAATAATAAAAGAAATTATCGAAAAGAAAAGCAAACACAACTAACAATCCAAAAATAATAAATAAATAAGTACTTGTCTTTCTAAAATCAACTCCCTTTCTAAATTTGACAAAAACAAAAAGCAAAACCAAATTAAGAAATAAAGAAAACATACCAAGGGTTCTAACATCTTTCATATGAGAAACTTCATCAGAACTGTACCCCTCAGAAAGTTCACCCGTCAAATAAAACTCTCTAATATCTTCATTATTAAACGACTCATAAAAGAAAATAATATTTAAAAAACAAAAACAAACAAAAAGAGCCAAAATTAAACTAATAAATTTCCCCATAAAAAGCTCTAAGAATCTGCACTTATAATCTTTTCTTGTTTAATGAACTTTAAAATTTCTGCAACAACTTCATTTACACTAAGATAAGTAGTATCAACTACAAAATCAAATTGTAATTCATTAGAAGGATCCAAATTATAGTATTTAGCATATCTTAACTTATCTGATTTATCTCTTTCAATTAATGAAGCAATAGCATCACCCAAATCTCTAAATCTTTCTTCAGATCTTTCTTCACTATAAATTCTCTCAGATCTAGCTCTAACATGTGCCTTCAAAAAAAGTTTCAAAGAATCAGGTATAAAATGATAGCTCAAACGGCCATCAATAACAAATCCATCTTCTTTCTTTCCTAATTCAATTTGATAATTATCGGCCTCTTTATCGGTGAAATCTTTTTCTTCACCCATTTTATTGAACTCAGCTAAGCTCATATTTCTCTTCTTGGCCATCTCTTTTCTCAAATCACCAACAGAATGATGCTTCATGCCCAAAATACCAGCCAATTGTTTAGCAACTGTGCTTTTACCAGATCCCGCAGTTCCAGAAATTGATATTTTCATATTTCAAAAATTTTACATAGATTTAAAAAAATTTGTATCCCCTACCTTAATATGGAAAAAGAAGTAACAAAACAAAAATTAGAAAAATATTTCAAAATATCTGAAGAAGCTCTAGAATTAGCTAAAAAAAATATAGCAAAAAAAGAACTAGCAGAAGATTTTCTAGATATGATTGAGAGATACATCAAAGATGCAAAATATTTCCAAGAAAAGGGAAATTTTGTTACAGCCTTTGCAGCCTTAAATTACGCACACGGATGGCTAGACGCTGGAGCAAGAGCAAAGATATTTGATGTACATGATTCTAGATTATTTGCTTGTTAGTTTCCAAGAAGTATAAAGAACTTCGGCGAGAATTAAAAAAATAAAGTGAATGAAACAAATCAAGACTCAACAAAATAAAATCTAAATCTATTTAGAACTGCAATATCATTCGCATGACCACTAAACTTTGCTGTAATTTTCACTCCATTAAATCTTCCAGGCAAAAGAGATAAAGCACCAAGCCTATCCATTATCGTATGTCTAGCAGGTTCATCGGCACTCTGATAAATAGATTTCATTTTAGGAAAATCACTTTCATCATAAATTGGTAATAAAACATTGGTTTCGGGATCAAAACCATGACCTATTCCAAAGTTTGGATTTGCTGCTGCAGCTATTATACCCATCAAGCAAGAAGGTAACCTTGCAGCATGTTTTGAATAAGGTCTTGATTTTGCAATTTCTCTTTTATAAGTTTCAGCATTAAGCATTAAACTTACGGTTTGTTCTCCCAAAATAGGATAATCTGTAGTAGCTTCTATAAAAAGTCCATTTTTATAATATGGTTCAAAAATTAATCTATCCCTCTCTAAATCCCCCACATTGTTACCTAAACTTAATAATTTCCTTGGAGAATTTTGTTCTTCAATATTATCGTCCAATTTTTCGCATAAGCTATACGTTTTATCTTTAAAATTAGGAACTACTTCACAAAAAGAACTAAGTCCAATTTTCTCTAAAAGACGAAATGATTTTGATGGTTGCCTCTCTACATTTACTCTTAAATTGTCTACTCCATAAGCATACAATGTAGCCAAAAGATGCTCTACATGCAGAACACCCAAATCGCCATCACGTAAAAGAACAGAAGATTTATACTGTGATGCGTGATCTAAACTTGCAACAATACTTCCTTTTTTTGTTGAAAAAACTATTCCAGTATCGGAATCTGCAGGATAAAAACCAACTTTAACAATATTACCCCCGTAAGGCTCATAACCAACTAATTCAAATTTATTTTTTATTGTTGATTGATTTGGGTTAATCATAATGTGGGAAATCTGGAAGAATTTATAATGTTTTGGGCATTTATTAGATGATCTTCTTACAAAACCCTAAAAATTATTAAACCAACTCTTAAATAATTCTAGATTGTTTACAGTAGATAATTAAAAAAATTACTTCTTCTTAAAAAAGTACCAGATTCTGATAAGAAAATAGAACTCGTTTCTAACAGCATAAAATACAGTATAAATTACATCAAAAGAGGAAACACATATGAAATAGGAGTACAATTAGATTCTTAATCTCCATTCCTTGATTCAAGGTGGAATTTTGGATACCAATCAGCAAGCATCCTATCTATTTTTCTATGAAACTCATCAAAAGATTTATTATTATTAATTATTATATCGGCCATTCTTCCAACTAAATGCAATTGTTGTCTAGTACTTATCTCACTGAATTCAGCCCTCTCCCTCTTAACAAATTCTTCAAAAGTTTTAGGATCATCAACTTTTTTTCTTTCACCCATTCTTTCAAATCTATTTGATTGTGGAGAGATTACATTAACCAAAATAAAGTCTGGTAATTTCTTCAACTCTTCAACTTCCCCTTTATTACTAATAGATGTAATTACATAATCTTTTCCGGGTTTAATTTTGCTAACAACTCTTTTAGCTAACTCACTTGCACCAAATTTTTCCCTAATATCATTACCCAATTCAATCTGATTTTCCTTAGAAACTTTCTTCCTTTTCTTTTTCAACTCTTTCCTAATTTCATCTGACAAGGAAAAATGAGCAAATTTTTCACTCTTCAAAAATCTGGCAATCTCTTCTTTGCCAGAACAATAGTATCCAGTAACCCCAATTATCATAAAAAAAGGTAATGTAAAAAAGCTTAAAAGTGTAACGAATTGGTAAAAATCTTTAAAAATACTAAATTTCAAAGTTAATTTATGAAAAAAGTTGTGATAAGTCTTGGTGGTTCGATTGTAGTTCCGGACAAAGTTAATTATTCTTACCTAAAAAATTTCAAAAAACTAATTACAAACTTCTCAAAGAGAAATAAAGTTGTAATTGTTGTTGGTGGCGGCTCTACAGCAAGAAAATACATGAAAAAGAAGTTTGACAACACTACAAATTCAAGATTGGGGATAACAGCTACGAGATTAAATGCTAGATTAGTAAATGGAATATTCAATAAAAAAGAACCAATACCAATTAGATTAACAGAAGTAAAAAAAGAACTAAAAAGCAAAAATATTGTAGTTTGTGGGGCCCTTGGTTACAAAAAAAGCTGTACTACAGATGGAAATGCAGCACAAGTGGCCAAAAAAATAAAAGCAGAGTATCTAATCAATATGACAAACGTTAAAGGGTTATACGATAAAAATCCAAAAACAAACAAAAGCGCTAAATTAATTAAAAAAATTTCTTTCAAAGACTTTCTAAAAATGATAAATAAAATAAAATTCCAAGCAGGACAACATTTTGTTCTAGATCAGTTTGCAGCAAAACTAATAGCAAGAAAGAAAATAAAAACTTACATAATAGGACCTAGTTTAGTAAATCTGAAAAAAGTTCTTTCAAACAAAAAATTTATTGGGACCACCATTAGCTAAAATGGACGTAACAAGCTTAATATCTAATTATGGTTTAATTGCATTATTCTTACTATTATTCATAAATGGGTTTGCAAGTTTTTTCCCGAGTGAATTATCTTTATTCTTGGCAGGTATTTTATCTTTTACTACAGATAAAAGCTTTTTATTTGTATTAATAGTAGTAGTTCTGGGTAATTTAATTGGAACATACATATTATATTTATTGGGGAGACTTTTTGGTTATAATTGGTTGTTAAGAATAAAATATTTTTCTAAATTAACTAATAAAGATACATTATTCAAAATATCTGAGAAATTTAAAAAAGAGGGTGCATACTGGGTTTGTATATTTCGCTGTTTTCCTGTTGTAAGATCTATTGTTTCTTTGCCTGCAGGAATGATAAAAATGCCACATCTTGTTTTTTTGGTTTACTCAACTATTGGGATTACAATTTGGGCACTATTTTGGATGGGATTGGGTTATTTCTTTGGACTTAATTTTTTGATATACAAAGGATATATTACTCTTATTTTACTCATTTTATTGGTTATTCTAATTTATTTTTTCAAGAGAAAAATTTCTACTTATCTAAATGAAAAAAACTTAAAAATAAATGAAAACCTTGCATTACCCTAAGTCCAAAAAAATTTATTGGGACTGTTGTTGATCGGACTCCCATTTATCCTTCAAATAAGTTGAGATAATTGGACCCGAATAATCACAGTCAAGACACATTGTGAGTAAATCTCTTAATGGTTTTATATCACCAATTGTTTCTGCATCATCAAGTTCTCTTTCTAAAGCCCGCATTGCTTCATAACAAGAATTATCTCTTAACTCAAGAACTTTCAAATGATCAAGAGAATTAAGTCCTTTTTCTTCTTTCCCTAAAATTCCAGAAGCAACTGCTTGATAATCACAACAACAAGCACACGCTTTTGCCGCTCTTTGTAATGACATTTTATTCAGTGAACTCCTAAACATTTAAAAACCTATCTTTTCATTAAAATAACTATGAAAACAATCTGTGTTACAGGGTCTGTTGGAACTGGAAAAACAACATTATCAAAAAAGCTGGCAAAATCCTTAAACTACAAATATATAGATATACATAATTTAGTAAAAAAATATAAACTACATGAGTCTTATGACAAAAAAAGAAGCTGTTATGTAGTTGATACAAAAACACTAAACAAATTTTTAATAGGGCTAATTAAAAAATCAAAAAAGGACTTGGTACTTGATTCACACCTAAGCCACTATTTACCAAAAAAATACGTAGATCTATGCATAGTTACAAAGACAAACTTAAATGTGCTTTCAAAAAGACTAAAAAAGAGAAAATATTCAAAAGAAAAGATAATAATGAACTTGCAGGCAGAGATCTTTCAAATGTGTTTAACAGAGTCACAATTCAAAAAACATAATTTATTAGTAGTAGACACAACAAAAGGATATAACCTAAGAAATATTGTTAAACAAATAAAATCAATTTAAAATTTTTCTTTCAATTTTCCAACAGTTTTCTCTAAAGTATTATAATCTGGATGTTGTCTCCAGTCCCAAACAGAAGAACCAATTTTACTTGCAACCATTGTCCTAAAATATTGAGAAGGTCTATGAAAATTTTGTTCAGATAACAACCTAATTCCAGAAGTGTTTTCAACATACAAATAAGAGGTTCCTTTTCTAATCATATCAGCACCCCTTTCAAGTCCTTCCACCCTTTCAACCCTATAAAATTGTCCAACATCTCCAAGTCTCATCATTAAATCCACTGCCCAATTTTCAGTAATATCAATACCTGGAACGATATGTAAATGTGCATGATCTACAGATTGACCCGAATCAAGATTTCCAACTCTTGGTCCATGTTCAAAAAGTAATGTGGGTAAACCATAAACAGATTTTATAATTTTCTTTACATCAGAAATTAAATTGTTCAGTTCGGGAAGATGATTTTCTGGAATCATTCCCATTGCATGATGGTGTTCTTTAGGGATAATCAAAAGATAACCTTCTATACCCATTGAACCAAGTGTAGGTATAACAAAAAAGTTACTTGTCTCACAAAGCAGTCGATCTTGCCCAATAGCGGTTGCCAGTCTACAACAATACTTATTTTCCATGAAATTGGGTGAACGGACAAAATATTTAAACTTTCACAAAAACCTTTAATAGTCTAAAATAATAATTTATTCAATGAAACAACTAACTCTAATTCAGGATAAAGAAATAGAAAAGAAACTTAAAATAGAAACTGAAAAGATAAACATCATAAGAACCACAACAAATAAACTAAGAAAAGATATTCAAAACGCAAAAAAACCAATAATAATTCTAGGTGGAGATGACAAGATAAATAGACTAGCTTTAGAAAACAAAAATGTAGATATTCTTCTAAGCCCGGAAAGAGGGAGAAGAAAAGATTACATGTTCTTTAGAAATGCAGGATTAAATCAAGTTCTATGTAAAATAGCTCAAAAAAACAACGTAGCAATCGGATTCAATTTCTCGGATATATTGAACGCTTCAGACAAAGAAAGGCCAAAAATACTTGCAAGAATGGCTCAAAATGTCAAATTATGTAAGAAATACAAAGTAAAAATGATATTTTCAACATTTGCAACAGAAAAATATGAATTAAGAAATAATGAAAATTTAACTAACTTCAGCTGTTTCCTGGGAAACTAACTTCTTAGTATAATCCACTTTTGTTTGACTTGCTGTCCCAGGTGCCCATACACCATCTACCTTGTGAGTACAACGAGGAAATGATTCATATATTCCCCTAACTCTTATCTCAGGATTTCTTCCATACTCCGATGGAATAATATTAACCCCGAAATTCAGAAAATATGCTTCATATCTTTGGAGACTATGAACATCTGAACTAGTGAACTCTAAGTTGGGCAAATCCAATTCAGCTAAATCAACACCCAATCCAGACAACACACCCCTAACACTTTCAAGACTGATTATATCCTCTTTTCCCTTAAATAGTTTTTTTAACCCCATTTTAACCCAGTATCTGTAAATTATTTCTATTTATAAACATTTCTTTAAATTACTACTTTAAAGTTAATCTAAAATAACCCAAAAACCACTCAATTTCCACGAAACATTTATATATTCTCTCAATTATATATACTACACTGAATATCTACTCAAAATGGATGAAGAAATAAAAATTAACTTCTCAAAGCCAATGTTAGTACTCAAGATAAGAGAGACATATAAGGCTCCATATCACAAAAATAAGTTCATAACAGTAAGAAAAGTAAACTGTGAGAGTCCTGCAGAATTTAAGAGATTCATGCACCAATTCACTGGAAACTGGTCAAGTGGTAGCTATGACATCCAATTTGTTCTAAAAGAAGGTAATTACATTCAAAATACAATATATTCAACTTTAGTTAGAATAGATATCAGAGAAGGAAAAATAGTAAAACTTTGGAAAGCATCGCCTTACACAAAGACAGAGTATCCTATTTGGACACAAATCAAAGAAAATAAACTAAAAATAGCCAAGAAACAGGTAGTTAAGAAAAAACCTGTAAAGAAAGTAATTAAGAAAAAAGTTCTAAAAAAGAAGAAAAAACCAGAAAGAGGAAAGCAAAAGGT
>CAYYUK010000013.1:9363-10937 GCA_964474895.1 Candidatus Woesearchaeota archaeon | reverse complement strand
GCTGTAAATAGTGCAACCGCTGAATTCATGGGATTAGCTTTCCCAGCATATGCAGATGCATCTACAATAGCAATAGATACTGCTGTTGTTAAGTTTGTTGAGAAGGAAGGACAAACTGCATTGATAGTTGCTGGATGGGAGAAAGCAGATACTCAGAGAGCAGCAACAACTGTTGCAGCAGGTGGATTAGCTGAAGGAGAAGGTCCAATTCTTGTATAAATCCCTTCTTTTTTCTTTTTTCTTTTTTTTTCAACCATAAACTTTTTAACTTAGTTTGATTCTCATGTTTGTATTATGTCTATGAAGAAAGAGAAAAGGAATAAACTAATATTTGGGTTTTTTATAATAATTTTAATGATTAGCAGTACGTTAGGATTTATTTATTCTGGAGGAGATTCTGTTAAAATTAATGGATATAAATTTATGAATACTGATCAAGGCTGGAAAGTTTGGATCGATGAAATTGATTCCTATTTATACTTTAATTATTTGCCAGATGAATTGGGGTACAATTTAGATTTATTTGATCTTGAATTAGGATATGTTAAAATTTATAATGAAAATTGGGATTTGGGAGGTATTCAGAGATTGCAAGCGGTTTTATTGTTTGAAGGAATTCAAACCCAAATTTTGAATACAACTTATGTTTGTACTGAAGATATTTTAATCTTGAATAATAGTGATTCTATTCCAGTTCTAACTAAAGAAGAGAAATGTTTATATTTGGATGGAAATTACATAATGCTCACTGAAGGGGTTATTTACAAGGTTTTTGGGATTGTTTAAGATGGATAATAAATCTATAGTTTATTTGGGAATACTTGTAGTTGTTTTATTTAGTCTTGTTTTCTTAGTTAGAACTTCTGATGAAATTGGTTCTCCCGGAACATCTTATAATTATACTGGTGTAGATGATAATGATTATTTGTTTAATGTTACTCAAATTGGATCAAATATAAGGCACGTGTTAGACTATCGTTTTGTTAAAAATGAAGGGGGAACCTCTGTTGAAAGGGGTGTTATGATACCTTTTAGATATTCTCCAATGGAACTAGAATCAATCTATATGGTGGATGATTTTACAAGTGAAATTTTGTCTGCAGAAGTGATATATGTTACAAGAGAATATAGTTTAGATGAGTATACAAATCAACTAGATGGCATTGCTATGTTGACTTTTATTAGGGTTGTTGATGATGTTACAGATCCGGATCTTTATGAAATTCCTACTGGCATGGCAATTACTAATGCAGTTGAAGGTCTTGATTCTCCAGTTGTTAGTTGCGAATATTCTAATATTGAAGCAAGAGTTATAGAGTTAAGACTTGGCACTGAAAATAGAATATATTGGGAAGGCGAATGTATAGTAATGGAATTTGTCGAACCCGAAGATTCAATAAAGGTTGCTACTAAACTAACTTATCATATTTTGGGAATAATGTAAGATTATCAAAACTCTTTTAAATTAGATTTCTAGATTTTTTATTGTGCCGCGATCGCATAACCTGGTATTGCACCGGCCTTGAAAGCCGGGCCCGAAAGGGCGTCTGGGTTCAAATCCCAGTCGCGGCGCT
>CAYYUK010000013.1:0-9263 GCA_964474895.1 Candidatus Woesearchaeota archaeon | reverse complement strand
ATTTTATTTTATTCTTATTACTTGTTTAGAAATTAGCTTTGCTCTGTTTAACTTATCTCTGGAGTTTGAATATATTGTAAATAGTTTTTCTCCTCTTTTTACTTTTGACTTTTTATGTTTGTATAAGTAAATTCCTGCCTCTTTATCAGATGGTGCTCCTGCAGTTCTTGCTATTCTTGTTATTTTTTTATTATCTATTTCTTTTACTTTTCCAGTTCTCGAAGATTTTACGCTGTAATTGTATTTTCCTATAGATATCTCTTCTGGTTTTATAGAAGCCTTTCCTCGTTGAGCTTTTATAATTTCCTTCATTTTTTTGTATGCCAATCCAGACTCTAAAATTTTCTTTGCATCTTTTTTTGTCTTTGTCATTTTGAAGATTTTATTTGCCATGCTAATTGCTTTTTCTTCTAAATCTTTTGGTGCCTTGTTATCTCTTCTTAGTATGTAAAGAATATCTCTTGCTTCTAATGCAGGTCCTATTCCATTGCCTATTGGTTCTGAACCATCTGTAATTATTCCTTTTATTTTCATTCCAAGTTTTTTCCCTAAATCTACAAACTTTTTCTTTAGTTTTTTTGCTTCTTTTACTGATTTTATTTTTGCTGTTTTGCCTATTGGGAAATCTAACAAAATGTGTGTTGAGCCAACACTTGCTTTTTTAGATAATATTGATGCTATCATTAAGCCTTCAGGATCAAGTTTTAAAGGGTGTCTAACATGAATTAGTTTTTCGTCTCCACCTGCCAATTCTGTTCCACTGCCCCAAACTATACAACCTTTTGTTTTCTTTACTATGTTCTTAATTTCTTTTACTGAAAATTTTACTTTTGCTAAAACTTCCATGGTATCTACTGTTCCTGATGGACTAGTTATTGCTCTCGAGCTTGTTTTTGCTATTGTTAGTCCTGCAGCTGCAAGAATTGGAGTGATTAGCATAGTTGTTCTATTGTTTGGGACTCCGCCAGGAGAATGTTTGTCAACAATAAGTTTTTTATTTAATTTTAATTTTGTTCCGTGTTTAATTGCTGCCTTTGTAAAATATTCTGTTTCTTTTTTTGTTAAATCTTTGTTGTAACAACCAGCCACAAAATAAGTTAATTCTATTTCAGTTAGGTCATTTTCAATTAAATCTTTTACAATTATTTTAATTTCTTTTTTTGTTAGAATAGTTCCATCTAATTTTTTCCTTATAAGTTCAATAGATTTTGGAATATGTGTTGGTTTTATTTTTAGTTTCTGTCCATTAGTTGTTTTTAAAACAGTACTTAGTTCAGAATATAATCCAATTTGACCTTCTTTTGGATGTGATAAATCTGTTATATTTATTGGGGCTATAATCTCTTTTTTTCCTTTTTTTAGAAGAATTCTGTCTCCCTCTTGAAGGTTTAATTTATTGGCATCCTTACAATTCAGAATTGCAATTAGGGGGCCTCCTGTTGCAATATTTATGTTCTTAACTTTTAGAAACATATTCCTCTTCATATACTCTGTATAGTGCCATTAAGATGGATAATACTAGCGGACCTATAATTATTCCTGGTATTCCAAAGATGATTATTCCTCCAAGTATACCCCATAGTATTAGAACTGGTGGTGTTTTTGCAGTTTTACTTATTACTTGGTGTCTTAAAATGTTGTCTACGTAATTTAAAATGATTACAGAATATATGAATAATCCAATAGCGTTGAAATTTTGGCCAACTATTAAGAGATATATTGAAGCTGGTATCCAGATGAATGCAGGTCCGATTAAAGGTATCATTGCCAAAATTAGAACTAAAAAGGACCAAATTAGTGGATTTGGAATATTGAATAGATAGAATCCTATGAATGCAGTTATTGCTTCCAAGAGTGCAATTATCAGAAGACCTACAACTAATCCATGTATCGATCTTTCTATATCTTTACTTAATCTTTCTTTTGTTTTTTCTTTTATAGGAATTGCATCTTTTAGTTTGTTTACTAATATCTTTCCATCTCTTATGAAGAAGAATAGGGTAAAGAATAGCACTAATAAATTGGCTATCCCGCTTAGTATATATGCTCTTATTTTTGCGCTGGATTCTATAAATATATTTGAAGTGCTTAGTAAAGTTTCCTTGAAATATCTTTCAAAGTCTGCATTTATTCCAGTTATTTCTTTTATTTTGTCTGATGTATCACTTAAATCCAATCCACTTGCAGTGTTGTAGAAATTTATTGTTTCTTGTAACATCGCGTTTGCGAAGAACAGTAATGGAATTAACACGAAAACTATTAATGATACCACAATTATTAGTGCAGATATATTTTTGTTTCTAATCTTTTTGTTTAGTTTTTTGTATAATGGATTTACTGCAATTGCTATAATTACTGCGGTTAGAATTGCTAAAATGAAGGGAGAAATTATTTTGTATCCTGCAAAGATAAGTGTTATTAGTATTGCTACTGTAAAAATTATACCTAAATTTTCTTTTGTTCCCTTCGCCATGGATTAAGATTGCTTAAGACTATATATAAATTTTTGGATTTTAGGAACCTTTTTGAATGAGCTTTTTTGTTCATTTCTATGAAATTAGGAATTTTGTTTTCAGGAGGCAAGGATTCTTGCCATGCTATGTATAAAACAAGTAGTGAACATGATGTTGTTTGTTTGTTATCTATTTTTTCTGAAAATCCAGAAAGTTATATGTTTCACGTTCCAAATATAGAATGGACTAAATTGCAAGCTAAGGCAATAGATGTTCCTATTTTGATTAAGAGCACCAAGGGGGAGAAAGAGGGGGAGTTGGAAGATCTTAAGGAGTTAATAATTGAAGCTAAAGAGAAATTTGGAGTAGAAGGTATTGTTACAGGGGCGTTGGCATCTAAATATCAGGCTTCGCGTATCCAGAAGATTTGTGATGAATTGAAGTTGGAATGTATAAATCCTTTATGGGGCATGGATCAAGTTCAGTTGCTCAACGAACTTCTTGATGTTGGTTTTGAAGTTTTGATTGTTGGTGTTTTTGGATATCCTTTAGATGAAAAATGGTTAGGGAAGAAAATCAATCATGAGCTAATTGAAAAGTTGAAGAAATATAGAGATAAATATCAAATTAATCCTGCTGGTGAAGGTGGGGAAATAGAGACTTTTGTTTTGGATGGGCCAATTTTCTTTAAAGAGGTTGTTGTTGAAGAGTCAAATATAGAATATGAGAATCACGCAGGTGTTTTTTTAATAAAGAAAGCTAAATTGGTCTAGTTTTTTTCCATTTTTTTAGTGCTGTTTTTAATTCTGGATTTGATTTTGAATAATTTTTTAGTGAAATATTGTTTAGTGTTGCATTTACTGATTGTCTTAATGCCATCGCACCCTGTTTTGATCCTTTTGGATGACCATGTATTCCCCCTCCAGCCTGAAGTACGATATCTTTTCCAAGTGTTTTTATGATATAGGGAGTTAGTCCCGGATGGAGTCCACCAGATGAAACTGGGATGGTATCTTTTATTCCTTCTAGCTTAGTTGTTATCTCTTTTTGTATGTCGAGAACTTCTTTTTTGTTTCCAACCAATTTTCCAACTACAGTTCCAATATGAATGTTATCTACCCCTATTAATCTTGAGATTTTTGCTAATGCCAGCATTGACATTCCGTGTTTTGGGTTTCTGTCAAATGCAGCATGGAATGCTCTGTGTGCATGGATTGCTAACTTTAAGTGTTGGGTTTCTTTTCTTAAGGTTTGCATTCCTGCCCAACCAACAGTTAGAATATCTGCCATTACATATTTGAAATTATGATCTTTTACTATTTCTGCCCTTCTTATCATTTCATCAGTTTCTGCACTTATGTTGATGAAATAATCTTTTTTTTCTCCAGTTATTTTTTCAGCTTTATCTCTTGCTTTTGCTGCATGTTTAACTCTCTCTTCAAATTTGTTAAAGTTTTGAGAAGTTAGGTTTTCATCGTCTTTTGCAAAGTCTACTCCACCTATCCAAGAATCTAGAATTACTTTTGTATGTTCTTTTGTTGTTAGCCCTACTTTTGGTTTTGGTACTGTTGCTATCATTGGCCTTTCTTTTATTTTCATATATTTTCTTATGCCCTTCATTCCAAATTGTGGTCCTTTGAAATGTTTTGTATACTCTTTTGAGAAATAAATATCTTCGAGTCTTAAGTTTCTTACTGCTTTCATACCAAAAATGTTTCCAGCTACAGAGCTCATTAATTGTGGAATACTTCCAAGTTCGAAAAGTTCTAATGGATATGCTATTTTTACATAATTTCCTTTTAATTCAAAGGCTCTTGCTCTTATTTTTCTTATGTGGGGTTTTAATGTTGATAATGTTGTCCATGTTCCGTTGCTTGATTCTGCTGCAACCCTTCCAATTGCTTCTTTTTTTGAAATCCCGCTTGCAGGTTCAATTCTGAAAAGAACTACTAAATCCGATTTTTTTGGTTTGTATTTTAGATCTACAAAATTTAAGTATTGTGACATTCTGCCTCTTTTATTATTCTTGGAAGTTCTTTTATGTCTTTGATTAGGAAATCTGCACTTTTTAATCCTTTCCAGGTTGATTTTGGTCCTGTGAGTATTATAATTGATTTTAATTTTGCAGCTTTTGCAGTTTTAATATCTTGTATTGTGTCTCCCACCATGAACTTTACTTTTTTACCTAATTTTCTTTCTGCTTTGTATACTTCATTTGGGAATGGTTTTGGTTTTCTTACTTCATCATCTCCAATTATTACTTTGAATAGTTTTTTGTTGATTTTAGTTGTTTTTAGTATTTCTTCTATCATCTGATGTGCGTTGTTGCTTAGTAATCCTAATTTATACTTTTTTGAAAGTATTACTAAAGTTTTTTTGGTATTTTTGAATGGTTTAACTCTATTTATTGTTTTTTTTCTTGTTTCATCAAATTCGTTTGTAATTGTTATTATATCTTCTTTTTTTAAATGTGGAAAGTTTTTCTTTAGTAGGACACGCAAATTAATCCCCCAAGATTGATATATTTTCTTTTTTGTTATTTTCATTCCATGTTTTTTTAGAGTTTCTTGTATAGCCTTGACTATCCATCTTTCAGTGTTTACCAAAGTTCCATCTAAATCAAAGCAAATTATCATTGTATCCAGGGATATGTTTTTTTAACTTGTTTTAAGAATTTTTTTACAGGAAGTATTCCTAATTCCGAAATTATTCCTTTTATGTATTTTTGGTTTATTTTACCAAAGGCAGGGTTTTCTACTGTTACATATTTCAAGTCCTGGTCCCAGATCTCATTCGGATTTCTTTCTTCTATTTTTAAGTTTTTTTCTGAATATTTCCAAGCATTTGTGCAGATGTATAATGGTACTTTGTGGTTGTATGCTATCTCTGCAAATAATGCACTACCTATTTTATTGATTATTTCTCCATCTTTTGTTATTTGATCTGCTCCAAGTAAGAAAATATCTGATTCTTTTAGAAAGTCATGTGATGCTGAATCTGCTATGCATGTAGTTTTAATTTTTAGTCTGTTTAGATCTCTTGCAGTTTTCCTTCCTTGTAGGAGGGGTCTTGTTTCAGTGCAGAACACTTCGAAATTTTTGTTATGTTCTTTTGATTTGGCTAAAATATCTATTACTGTTGAAGAATGGCAATGTGTGAATATTGTTGAGTTATTTTTTATTATACTTTCACCGATTAATGTTGTCCTTTTTTGTAGACTATTTAGGAAATGGTGCGCAACATCTGTGTTTGTTGTTTTTGCGTATTTTACTGCGTTTTGTAAGCAAGGTTCGGTTGGTCTTGTATTTAGAATTTTTCTTATTGACGTTGCGTCACTTTGGAGTTTTAATGCTTTTAGGCCTGCTTTTGCTATGTTTGTTGCCCCCTGAATCTTTACTGATTTGATATCATTTAGAATTTGATTGAATGAAGACATAACATTATTTTTGGAGTTTTGTTATTTAAGCTTTTTCTTAAGCACGCAGTTTGGTAAAAAGATTTATATAGTATATAACTTGTAGTGTGAATATAACTTATTAGGGCTATAATGATAACTGAGAAAGAAATCGAAATTTTGAAATTAAAAAAGAAAGGATTAACCCAATTACAGATTGCCAAGAAATTGAAAATTTCTCAACCTGCTGTGTCTTCTTTTTATAACAATGCAATTAGAAAGATCAAGGATGCAGAGGAGATTTTAAAATTAAAGGGGGAATTGTTGATTAAATGAAGTTTGGTGTTGGTAATTGGAAGAAGATATTTAGTATTCTAATTGTTCTTGTATTTTCTTTTTTTGGAATTGTAATTGCTTCAACATTTGTTGATAATTCTCAGAGTGGGTTTGATGATGGTATTTATAATAGAACTTTTTATAATTCTTCAGGTTTCGTTCAATTAAACTCTACTTATTTTAATGGCACTTATTTAAGTCAAATTTTTTATGCTACAACTAGTTCGCAGTGGAATAACATAAGCTGGGTTTCTGGTAACTATTATGGTTTGGAACTTGCAGATGATGGGGAAATTGAGTCTAATCTTGGCGGAATAAATATGACTGGTAATATTGGATTGTGGCATTTGAATGATGGGGTTGGAAATGGTGGCACAATTGTAGACTCATCTGGTAATGGGAATGATGGTACTGCTTATTTTAGTGGAAGTGGAACTTGTGTTGGTGTTGATGGCAAACTTGGCAGTTCATGTATTTTTGATGGGACTACGGATTATATAGATATATCAATTGATCTCCCTTCCACTGTTACAATTTCTACATGGGCCAAATCTTCTGCAGTGGGTCCTATTGATATGTTGTGGTGTATTAATAATGGGGGTACTGGTGGTCCAGATTTGCTTTTTTATGTTGGTGGAATTCATTTGAACACTTGGAATGGGGCATCCAACACTTTTTGTAATATTCCAGATGATGCAGATGAATGGCATCTTTATACTACTATAATTGATCCTGCCAAAACTCAGTTGTATATTGATGGAACTTGGTGTGGAAATGCAACATATAGTGATCCATCAGATAGTACAATGGCCATTTCTTCCAGTAATGGCTATGATTGGGAAGGTCAACTTGATGAATTTGCTATCTGGAATAGAACTTTATCTGAAGAGGAAATAATGAATCTTTATGAAAGGGGTGCTACCAAACTAAATTTATCTGCAAGAACATGTGATGATCAAAGTTGTGCTGGCGAGAATTGGACAGATATTTCTGATTTATCACCCCAAAACTTAACTTTAGATAATAACTCTTATTTTCAATACAAATTTGAATTTGAAACAGATAATGTTAGTTATATGCCTGAGCTATACAATGTAACTGTTGATTATTCAGTTATTCCTTCTTTGGATCATTATTATGTTGAGACTTATGAAAAAAATATGGCAAGGTCTTATTTTTCTAATGGCACTACTATTGAGATTAGAACTAATCTTACTGGAACGATGACGCCAACTGTAACTATAACTGATTCCGATAGCAATATTTGGGTGAATGAAGATAATATGGTGAACGTTTCTAATCTTTTTGTTTATAATTATACACTGAATGGTTCTCAAGGTTGGTATGATGTAACAATTAATTCACAAGATTGGCAAGATGTTTTTTATCAAGGAGAGACCTGGCAAGGAAATTATACGGATGAAGATGGAAATCCATTTGCTTTTAGAAGAAAGATAAATGTGACCGAGCCCGGAACAATGAAGAGATTCTTTGAACCTGTTGATGTAAGTATTAATTTTACGTATGAACAAAACAATGATAGTGTTAGGGTTTTGGCATATAATGGAAGTTCTTATCTTGAAATTCCTTCTCAAATATATAATTTAAATCAATCTTCCGGTGACCTTTATTCCGCCAATCTTGTATTTTTGTCTAGTATAAATCAGTCTGAGACTAGAGAGTATTATGTGGTAACTTCTAAATCCAGTTTGCAAAAGAATTATACAACAGATTTAACATATTCAAATACTTCGGATCAATATAAGGTGTCTAATTCTTATTTTACAACTTTTTTCAATACATCAACTGGGGGATTAATGCAAGATGTTTATAATGCAATAGGCACAAATTCTACGTTGTCAGGAGTACAACCAATAGATTATTATCCCGAATATCAAATTGGGTTAACTACTTATTCAAGCAGGGCAGATAATTCTGTTTCTGTAAGTAACGTGGAAGGACCAGTATTATATATTTTTAACATATCTGGTCAATCTAATGATGATTCTTCTAAACCTTACACATATAACTGTAAGGTTTATTCTAAAAACTATCAAGCTATTTGTGAAAAAAATCAAACCACTACAGGATCTCAAGATTGGAAGAATTTTTACATTAACGGGGTGATAGTTGATGATGGGCTATTTTCGTTATGTGCATATGAAAATTCATCTGATATTATAACAAATGAAACTTTAGCAACGGTTTCAAATTTAGATCAAAATATGAAATGGATTACGTTTTATGATACTCTGTTGGGAAATGCAATTGGAGAAATATTCTTGAATCAAAGTTTTTCAACTACAAATAACCCTTCTTTTTCAATTATTGAGGATTCCAGCTATGATTATTATCAGCAGGGAATTATAGATTCTACATCACAAACAATAAATTCTGGAGACTTTTTTTATACTAAGACTGCTAAATTAATCTACAACGGATTAAGAGAATATGATTTTGTTGATCAAATGTATGATAAATTACAAAATCCCCTTATAGTTTCCCAAGATTTGGAAGAAACATCGGACACTGGCAATCCTTATTATTCTAGTAATGGAAGTATTTCTACAACAGATCAAGCAAATGTAACATTCCATTCATATTGGCTAGATGATTCATTCTTGGATTATGCTGTGATAAATGTAACTGGTCCAGGGCTTGATGGTTCTGATACTGTTTTGTATAATAATATTTCATCTTCGATAAGACTTTCTAGTTCTTTGGTTAATGAATCTTCGGTTAATATTACATTGAATTCTTCAGATGTTAATGCAGGAAATATAACTTGCAATATAACAGTTTATGATATAGCTGGAAAATATAATTCAACGTTAATTGTTGCAGAAGTTTCTGATGCAACACCCCCAGCGATAGATCAAGTTTCAAATGACCCCACACTAATCGACAACTTAGATCCAAACGCAACGGTTACAATAAATTCTACCTTTGTGGAATACTCTGTATTGGACAAAGTCTATATTTATTATAGAAACAATAATTCTGGTTCATGGTCTTCTTGGAATAATTCTGAGATGTTTAACATCTCACAAGAGAATTATAATTATACTTATGAGGGAAAC
>CAYYUK010000012.1:0-13742 GCA_964474895.1 Candidatus Woesearchaeota archaeon | reverse complement strand
TTTTGAAAGGTTGTTCTCCAGATTCTGTAGATATTTTTAGATATTCAGTTTTTTTGGATAAAGAGTTAAAAGTTGGAGATAGAATTGTTTTCTTGAATGCAGGGGCTTACAATTTTAATAGCAATTATTTCAATTTAGAGAATGTGGAAACTGTAATTCAGTAGTTTTTTAAGTTGGTTGTGATTTACTTTTTTATGAGATTTTTGAAGAGTGCTGTCTTGGCAGGATTAGTTCTTGCAAGTACAGCTTTTGGAGTTAGTAGGGAAGAAGTTGATGATATGGATGCTTTGTTGAGAATAAATTCTGAGAATATACACTATCGTGGTAGGCAAATTGATAATCAAGGTCAAGTTTACTATAACTATATAGGTAGTTTTTGGGGAAATGGAATAGAAATTAGTAAGGAAGGTACTGAAATTACGACTGAAGGGAATAGTACATATATTTCTCCAGTACATAAATATTTTGACTTTGATAATGATGGTCAAGTAGATGTTAGTCTTACTTCACATAAAGTTGAATCTAGATTAAATCCTCTTGCTTATTTGTCGAGTGATAGACGTAAAGATACTTTTGAAGATTTGCTGAGACAGTTATGGGGTTGTGAGATTGATACGGCGCAGTTTAGAAGAAGTTTGAAGTTTACTGAAGATGATTATCTTGATGAAAATGGACAACCCGAGGATTGGTTTAATGTTTTTAGAACTAATGGTGATAATTTAGAAGCAACTTATGGTGGAAATTTTGAAGTTGGGGCTGAGGGTTTGAGGGGAAGAATTCAAGGAGATTATGATTTTGAGTTTAAAGCTATGTATTATGGTATTAGTAGGAAATTAGAAAAACGTGGTCTGGTTGAGTAAGTTTTTTAAGTTAGCTGTAGTTTACTTTTTTATGAGGTTAAAATGGGCAAATTAGTAAATTCATTATTGGTAGGTTTGGCTTCTGTAAATACAAGTTTGGCAGTTAGTCAGGCAGATATTAATGATTTAGAAAGGGAATTGGAAACTAATGAAAGGATTCAGGTTGATACCTTTGAGATTGAGTAAATTACTTTGAATATTTTGTTTACATTTTTTGTAGTCGAAATTTAATTTATTGGTGTTTGTTTTTATATGAAAATCTTTAAATAGTAATTGTTTGATTTTAGCTGTATGAATAAGAAAGGAGTTTCTCCATTAATAGTTACTGTAATTTTGGTAGGTTTTGTCTTTGTTATGGCTTCTTTTATTTTTATGTGGAGTTCTGGGTTAACTAAAGGAGAGATGGAAAAGCAGTCTTTTACTTTTCAAATTTTAGATTTTGGTGTGAGGGCTTCCCCTGGTGTTAGTTGTGATGATGATGCTTGTATCAATAATAGGATTGATTGTGATGAAAATGCAGATCAATGTTATTGTATTTTAATTGTGAATGAAGAAAGTAAGAATGTTAATTATTTGGTTACTACTACTGGTAATCTGAGTGGTACTTCTGTTTGTGATCCTGTTGATATTGGGTTGGGTGCTTATGAGTCAAAAGTTTTTGGAATAGTTTTTAATGAGAATATTGTTGGTAGTGGTGATTTAGTTTCCGAGATAGATGCCGTTTATTTGGATTAGGAAGATATTTAAGGTTTAACGGAGTTACAAAATAATGGAAAAAGTTTGTAGGTTAAGTGTTTTTTTGGTAATACTATTCATGATTTTTTATAGTGTTCCTGTTAATGCTAATCCGGATGTTAACAGAGCCCCAATTCCTACAGAATTTGTTGTTTATCCTGATATGTTGAATGTGAATTTGGCCAGTGGGGATCCTTCTGTTTCCATACCTTTGCTTACTGTTCCGGGCAGGGGTGGCCTGGATTATCCTTTGGTTCTGAAATATTCTTCTGGAATAAAATTGGAGCAAAGTGCTAGTTGGGTTGGTCTTGGATGGATGCTTGATATTCCAAAAGTTACACGTAGTGTTCAAGGTGTACCAGATGATCATTCTTGTTATAATGTTATTTTTGAGTATGAGACCGGTTTAGATCAAAGTTGGTGGTCTGAATTTATACATCTTTTTGCAGATGCTTTTGACTTTGAGTTTGATTTTATTGAGAGCGTTGTAAATGTTGATTTAGATAGATATTCTTTTGATAGTGGATATTTCCCCACATATACAAAAGATTTGGGAGGTCTTGATCTTGAATATGGGGAAGAAAATGTTAGATCTGTAAATGGAAAGTTTAACTTTGGCACCGATTGTGGTAGTTATGAAGAGGATTTTTATGATTATAATAGCACAGATCTTTATTTTTATAATGGTGCTAAAATGTTTGGAGATTATGATGGATTTAAGTTTTTGAGATCTGGTAATTTTAAGGTAGAGGATATTGATCCTATAACTCTTGGTAATGAAATAATTGGGTTTGAGTATCCAACTCCAGGCGGAACTAAAATTGTTATGGATGAAACAATTCGTAAAGATAACTATCGATCTAGGACTGGTTCTCCTGATGAAGATGGGAACTATCGTTCTTGTTTAGATAATGAGTATTACTTTAGAACTGAAAAAGGCGGTTCTTATATTTCTTCTTGGAAGGCTAGTGAGATTTTGAGTCACGATTATGTTGATCTTGGAGAAGATGGTCCCGATGATTCAGATCTTGGTAATTGGGTGAGCTTCAATTATAATGAAGTTTATTCTGGTGGAAATCTTTACAATATTGAAAGTCCTCATTCTGATTCTGGAAGAAATTGTTTTGTAACTGGTACTGGTATAAGGAGCAAAGTTGGTTACGATTCGGAAATTTCTGTTCTTGGATCAATTGAGACCCCTACACATATTGCTTATTTTTACACAGATACAGAGAGGGCTGATACTAGAGACTCAAATGGAGACAAATTACCTAAGTTAAATTCTATTGAAGTCCGTTCTAAACTAGATAATGGTGTTGTTAGTAGGGTTGAATTTGTTTACGATCATTCTCTTGCTCAAGATACTCCCGATTCTTCTTCAGGAAGGTTGACATTGAGAGAAGTGATTACATATGGTTCCGATGGAACTGCATTAGCTCCATATGAATTTGAGTATGCTGAAGAGAATTTAGATTATGATATTAATAATTTTGATAGGTGGGGCAATTATTATTCTGATGGGGATATCTTGGAGCACAATAAAGATGGCTGGTTAGATGGGTTGATTCCTGAAGCATGGTCATTGTCTGATATTGATTGGCCTTCTGGCGGCAGTAGCCATATTGGTTATGAATCTGATAGATATGATAAAATTAATCATTGGGATGTTTCAACTAATTATGGTGGTGGTGTTAGAGCAAAGTGGATTCAACATTGTGATGGTTATGGAGAATGTTATAGTGTTAGATATCTTTACTCTGAAAATCCTACTTTGATATTGTCCAATGCAGAGTCTACAGGATATTTTTATGAAGATCCAATTTATGCTGGTAGTAGTGGGAGTATTTCTTATGATATGCCCTATTATTCTGAGGATTCTCCAAACTTCTTTGTTTTTGGTAATCCTTATATGAGCAATAATGTTTTTTATGAGAAGGTTGCAGTGGTTCAAGGTTATGATCCTGATGATGAAACTTCTTTTAGGAATAGGGGTTTCAGTGTTTCTGAATTTCATAGTCCGTCTATTAATCCTGAAGAAGGTACTGATTTTAGTGTAGATATCTTTGGGGATCTTTGGGATGACTGGCAGGAATCTTGTCAGTATCATTATTTAGATCAAAATATTTTGTTTGGATTTTGTGGAGCAAGGGGAAATCCTGTATTTCCAAGAGAAGGTTTGAACATATTTGTTGGTAGACCTCATTATACATACTCTTTGTATTCATTGGAGTATCCTGAAGAGCCAATTGAAACTTTTTATGTTGGAGATAGGGGGGCTGTTGAAGTTGTTGATATTTGTCCAAATGATTGTTCAGATTCATTGTCTTATGTTATTTTAGAAGAGAATGAAGAAGAAGGTTATGAAACGTTTGCATCTTATGTAAACCCTGTTGATGAACTGCCTAGTTGTATTGGTAAGGAGAATTTGTATGAAGGAGATGCTGACAACAATAATCAGTGCGATGTTCTTGAAACTAGTAAGTGGTATGCTGGTGTTTTGCATCATGGAGATATTTTAGTTAATGAAGGAGCCTATGGAATGCTAAAAGGATTTAAGAATTATGATAATAATTTTGAAGTTGTTTCAGAGGTAGAAAATACTTATCAATTTGTGGGAAACCAAGGCTGGATTTATTATTCTGGAGAGAATCCAAATAGTCAGGTTAGGTTTAATAATTTTATATTAACTTCTACTTTAGAAGTTTTAGAAGGTGGAACTACTCTTACTACAGACTATGCTACAAGGAATTTTGGTACTACTAACCCTGATAGAACGTGGAATGGTCAGCCAAGATATGTCGTTTCTTATGGGAATGATTTGAAAGAGAGAAGAATTGAAACTTATTATGCTTATGAGGTTTATCAAGGAATAGATAATTTGCTTGCCCCTTATTTAGTTATTGTTGGTGATGAGAGTACAGTTTTTGATAGTGATTTGAATGAAGTTAGTAATGCGGAGTCTATAACTAGAACTTCTTATTCAAATAATTTTGGCAATGGTGCATGGTATCCTTCTGAAGTTGAGAACTGGGAAGACATTGATAGCAATGGGATAGTTTCTGAGGCTGAAATGAAAAAAGTTACAGAGTTTTTGAGTTATGATAATTATGGAAATCTCTTGCGATCAATGGATGCCGAAGGTATTTATTCTGAATTTAAGTATGGGGGTAGTGGAGAGTGTAACTCTGGAAATAGTTTATATTCTTCTGTTTTGACTTGCACTATTGATGGAGCGGGTCGTGAGTCTAAGATATATTATGATAGTGATTATTTGGTTACTTCTATTGAAGATCTGAATGAGGTCTCTACCGATTATACTTTTGATGAGTTTAACAGACTTAGTACTATCAGTACACCTGGGATAAATGTGGTGGATAGAATTCCTTTAGTCTTTTATGATTATAATTATGGTATTAATGAAGGATGTAATAATTTGGATGATGAAAATGAAGTGTGCATGAATTGGGTGCAGACCCAGTCTCTCATTAGTGGAGATATGTTCTCTAGATCTAGAAGTTATGTTGATGGATTAGGAAGGCACATACAGTCTTCTAGTCAGAAGGATGAGAATACTGCAATTGTCACGAGAACTTCTTATAATGAATTTGGCCTTGTTAATATGAAATTTGAGCCAGAAGAAATTGGAATTTCTTGGTTTTATACTGTGCTTGGTGGTGGAGCTGTAAAGGATTGGTTTGGACATTGGGGTGGGTTGACTGAAAACACTGCTGATGAGATTCTCAGGTACAAAGGGGGTTTTGTTAAATGAGGGTTTTATTATTTTTTGTGTTTTTGATTTTTGTAGCCGGATTTGTTAGCGGGGATATGGAAAGTGAATGCGATTGTAATCCAGGGGGGTGTTCTCCCGGAGAACATTGCAGTTCAACAGCAGGGTGTAGGAATCCAGGACCTAATGGCAATGATTTATGTGTTCCTTACCTTGAGATATGTGATGGAATAGATAATGATGGTGATGGAATAGTAGATGAAGATTGTGATAATGATGGTGATGGATATTGTGAGCTTTATTTTGATTATGATAATGAGTGGCCATACTTTCCACAATGTTTAGAAGGATTTGGCGATTGTATGGATGAAGATGGAAATAGTAATCCTGGAGCTTCTGAAGTTTGTGATGGGTTTGATAATAATTGTAATGATATGCATTGGCTTCAGTATTGGGAGGAAAACTATCTTGACTATGATCCACCTATTGATTATGAGTCTTTTGTTGAGCGTGGTGTTGATGAAGATTTTGATAATGATGGTGATGGTGTAACTACATGTGGAAGTTATACTTGGGGAAGTGTTCATGGTGGGGGGTGGCAAGAAGGACACGATCCCGACTGTAATGATAATAATCCTGATGTTTGGAGAGAAATAGTTTATTATAGAGATAGTGATGGAGATGAGTATGGAGACCCTTATGTTGTTACTTCTTTTTGTGTTGGGGAAGATACTAATATTGATGGCTGGTCACTAGATGGTACTGATTGCGATGACAGCAATTCAGATGCTTGGGAACTATTAATTCATTATTTAGATAATGATGGTGATGGTTGTGGGAATGAAGATGGCACCCCTACTGAATTGTGTGCTGGTGATAGTCCTGCTGAGGGTTGGTCGTTTAATACTAATGATTGTGATGATAATAATAATCAAAGATGTTCAATTTTTTATGAACGCTGTGATGGAATAGATAATGATTGTTATGGTGGAGTTCCTAGCAATGAAGATGATTGTGAGTTTGCAGTTCAATATGTTTATGAATACAATCCACTGGTTAGGGTGATTCAAACTTATTTTATGGGTGTTACAGATGTTTTTGTTGAGAATGAATATAGTTCTGAAGGAAGCAATGAAGATTATACTTTTAGAAAAGTAATTGATCAGTTAGGAAATTATATTGTATCTAAATCTGATAAATTTGGAGATGTTATTGAGGTCGAAGATGCCAAAGGAAATAAACCAACTTTTGATTATGATTCTCTTAGTAGGCTTGAAGAAGGAATGGATTCAGATGGAAGACAAGCTTTTGAAAATGAGTATAATACACTAAATCAGTTAGTTTGGTCTTATAGTATAGATTCTGGGGAAAGAACTTATGATTATGATTCGAATGGTAATTTAGAGGTTACAACTATTTACAACAATCCAGATAGCAATTCAAATAACAATGTGGGAAATGAGTGGTATACAATTATGAATGAATATGATTATTTGAATAGGTTGTTTGAAATTGTTTATAGTGACGGGGAAGATGAAGAAGTGATTTCTTACTTTTATGATAATTTAGATGGTACTTCTTGTATAGAAGGTGTTTCAACAAGTTACGGAAAACTTTGTAAAATTGTTGGTGACACAACTATAGAATATACTTATGATCTTAGGGGGAATGTTATTAGAACTGGTGAAGTTATTGGTATTCGTGAGTATGAAACTGTTTATGGATATGACTATGCTGGCAATGTTGTTTCTATCGTTGGTTATGATGGTGTTGAAACTACTTATGAATATAATTCGTTAAATCAGTTGGATGGCGTTGATTTTTATGATCATTCAGGGCATAGCCTAGTTGGCGGGCATGTTTCTTATGAATATGGTGATGAAAATACTGGAGGAGAGAAAGTAGGTTCTTTGAAGAATATTGTTTATCCTTCTTTTGTTACGGATTATGAATATAATCAGAGGGGCATTGTAGAATCAATAGAAAATCCTTTGTTTTGGGAAACTTATGATTATGATGACGTTGGTAATCTTTTAAATATTGTTGATATTGATGGTAATTTTGTCGAGTATGGTTATGATGATATCTATAGATTAACTGAAATTTCTGATCAGAATGAGTATTACTTGGAAGATGAGTTTACTATTGGTTACGATTATGATTCTGTTGGAAATAGGTTGTCTAGGGCTGTTGAGAGCCAGGGTGTTGAGATTTATGGTATTGTTCTCCCTGATGAATATTATTATGGTTCGGATAATAAGTTAGATAGTACTGTTGGTTGTACTTATGATTATGATGACGTTGGTAATTTGATTGAAAGTGATTGCCAAAGGATTATTACAAATTATGAATATTATTTGAATGGTATGCTGAAAAGTGTTAGTGGAGAAAATTTTGATTTGGATTTTGTTTATGATCCTTTAGGTAGAAGGGTTAGAAAAATAGATAATGAAAATTGGATAGATAGTGCACTTTATCTTTATGGTGTTGGAAATAGTCCTTTGATTACTATAACTTCTTTTGATGAACTTGGTGGTAGTTTCTAATATTTTTTTACATCATGTGGTTTGTTTTCAAGTAAAGAAGAATTAGTTATCCTTATGAATTCTGCATTTTTTTGTAGCTCTTGTAGATTGTGTGCACCGTTATAAGATAATCCAGATCTTAAACCACCAATCAATTTGTTAAGCACTTCTGAAACATTTCCTTTGTAACGAACCAAAGCTTCTACGCCTTCTGGAGTTATGTCTTCAAATTCTTTGTCTTTTGAAACATCTTTGTTATTTTCTCTTGATTCACGACCAATGGCGGCACCAAAAGAAGCCATACCACGAATTACTTTGTATTTTCCATCTTCTCTTGTGAGGGTTATTCCTGGTGACTCTTCTGTTCCAGCTATTATTGAACCCATCATAACACTGGAAGCTCCTGCAGCTAAAGCTTTTACAATATCATTTGAACCCCTAATTCCTCCGTCTGCTATTGCAGGTATTCCTTTTTTGTTTGCTATTTTACTTACATCTAGTATTGCATATAACTGTGGAACTCCACAACCAGTGACCATGCGGGTGGTACAAATTGAACCAGGACCAATACCAATCTTAACTGCATCACAGCCCGCTTCTATGAGGTCTTTAGCTCCCCTTTCCGTTGCTATGTTTCCACCAATAACATTTACATCATATCTTTTTTTGATTGATTTGACGGTGTTTATAGCCAAATCTGAGTGCCCGTGAGCTATATCAATAACTATTACATCACAATTTGCCCTGATTAATGCTTCTGTTCTTTCTAGAAAGTCATCTTTCACTCCAATTGCTGCGCCAACTCTTAGTCTTCCTTTTTTGTCCTTGCAAGCATAAGGGTGTCTTTCAATTTTCTTTATATCTGATGAAGTAATTAATCCTGTTAAAAACCCATTTTCGTCTATTATTGGAAGTTTTTCTATTCTATTTTTATGTAATATTTCTCTTGCCTCTCCAGGAGATATGCCAAATTTTGCTGTAATGAGATTTGAGTTTTTGGTCATAATTTCAGATATTGGTTTTTTTAATTCTCTTTCAAAAATTATGTCTCTTGATGTACAAATTCCTTCTAGTTTTCCTTTTGGATCCACAATTAGAATTCCAGAAATTCCTTTTGTTTTCATAAACTCTTTTGCATCTAAAACTGTTTTTTCTTTTGTTAGGGTGTAAGGGTTATCAACAAATATGCTTTCTGCTCTTTTTACCTTGAATACTTCATTTACTTGTTCTTGTATTGTCATAAATCTATGAATTATTCCGATGCCACCCTTTCTTGCCATTTGTATGGCCATCGCAGATTCTGTTACAGTATCCATATTTGCAGAAATTAGTGGGATATTAAGAGTAATATTTTTAGTTAAGTTGGTTTTTAAAGAAACATCCTTTCTAGATTTTATTGATGATTTTTGAGGTTTTAAAAGGACGTCGTCATAGGTCAATGCAAGTTTTAAATCTTTCATGCATTAAGGGTTTACATAGGAGCTGTTTAATAAGCATTCATGTTTTTGGAAATATAGTAATCCTTTTATATTTTGATTATTAATTTATTTTATGAAAAAGAGTGTGATTGTAGTATTCTTAGTATTAGTTATGTGTTCTTCTGTATTTGCTATTTCAATTAAGATTGATGATACTAAAGAAGTTCCTCCTTTTGGAATATCTCCAGGTGAAAAAGACCAAGTTAGTGTTATTAGACATGTTTATGGTTTAGGTCATGTAGCAGATATTTCTGATGGTAAAATTATGTATTATTCTCAAGATAGATTGGGAAGTACAAGAGTAAAGACTAATTCTGAAGGCGAGGTTATTGGTGAGTTTAAGTCATTGCCTTTTGGACAGGAAGTTGTTAATAGAAATGTAAAGTATAGTTTTGCAACTGGAAAGGAATTGGATCCAAGTGATTTGTATTATTTTGGTGCTCGTTATTATGATCCTGATTTAGGCAGGTTTACTTCTGTGGATCCTATTGGGGATAATCATGGTTACAATTATGTTAATAACAATCCAATGAATTTTGTTGATCCTAGTGGTATGGATTATGGTTTTGTAGGCCCCCCTGAGTTTGATGATTTCGTGCGTAATTGGAATAATCCTATTGAAATGGAAGAAGTGAATGTAAAGGCCAGAAATTTTGAGGGTAGTCTTACTTTTGATCATGAATTTGTTAGTTATGAAAGTTATCATAGGAGCTTAGTTGGAACTTCCTTTGATTTTATGGAAGAGGCACATACTTTTTTTAACAGTGATGAAGTTCGTGATTTTTCTGAAAAATATATGGCGTTGATTGTTTCTCCAACTTCTGGAGATGTTTGGAAGGTGATCGAAAATGATGAAGGTTATTCTGAAGTTCTTCTTTCTAATGGAGAAGTTTCTTCTTTAGTTTCAGAGGGAGTATTGTATCCTTTTGATGAAATTTCCCAAAAAGCCAACAAAATTTTATTAGATTCTAATGTTGAGATTCTCCCTAATAGACATATTCTTTTGAATCATCCACAGTTAGGGGTTTTTGTTTCTTCTTCTTCTGATGTTGGTGGGCCATGGGATGCTTTAGATGAACTTCTAAGAATGGCTATTAATTCAAACGGACCACTTCAAGTTAGTTCTAGTATGGAAATGGAAAATGTTAATAAGAGGAGATAAATTTTTTTAGAAAAGTATTTAAAAGTTAATCTGTTTTTAGAGTGATGGTTTGGGTATATTGGGTTATTGCTTTTATTGGATTGCTTATTGGAGCATTCATAGCTAGAAATACTAAAGAGGAATTGAAACCAGGTAAGAAATATTTTATTCTTTTAGAGAGAATTGTTTTATTTGTTCTAGTTCTTTTTACATTGTATAATGTTAGTTTTGGATTTGGAACTGCGTTAGCATTTTTAGTTGGTTTATTATTCTTTTACAAATTGAGTAAGAGTTATTTTTATCTTGGATTGGTGATGCTATTAGCTAGTTTTGTTTCTGTTAATTATTTGGCTAGTGTTACAATTTTAATATTTATTTTTGGTTTGCCACATGGATCTCTTTTTTATCCTGGGAAGAGAATTAAGTATTGGCATTATGAGTTAGTTTTCTTTTTGGTACCTTTAATATTATTAGTTTCTAGAGAATTTGTTATTTCTAATATTAGTTATTTCTTTTCTTTTGCTGCTGGAGCTTTATTCTTTGACTTTGTTAAAAAGATGAAATAATAGGTTTTATATATCTTTTAGAATATAGATTGTATGATGGTTAATAGAAGGAATACCCTTAAGAAAAAGAAGTCTGAAAGGCATTATTTTTTTGCTTCTATTTTTTTGTTTAGTATTGCTTTGCTTGGAATATCTTTTTATGTTCTGGATGGTTCAGGGTTTATGACTGGTTTTTCTTTTGTCGCTGATGTTAGTATTGATGATGTTACTGTTGAAAGTGAGTTATGTATTGCAGAGAATGGGGTTGGTTATGGTTTAGAGTGTACTGAAGAAGCTGCTGAAAGTTATTGTGATTATCTAGGTTATGGTGGATATATTGATGATAGTAAAAGTTGTGATGGCAGAGGTAATTATGCAGCTGAATCTATGAATCAAGAGCAATGTGTGTATAATGAAGGTATTAGTTATTTGGAAACGGTTCGTTGTTATTAAGAAATAGATTTAAATAATAGATTTATTTATAGTATGTATGAAAAAGAGTGTGATTGTAGTAGTTTTAGCTTTGCTTATGTGTTCTGCAGTATTTGCTATTACAATTAAGATTGATGATACTAAAGAAGTTCCACCTTTTGGAATAACTCCTAATGAAAAAGATCAAGCTAGTGTTATTAGGCATGTTTATGGTTTGGGTCATGTTGCCGATGTTTCTGATGGTAAAATTATGTATTATTCTCAAGATAGATTGGGAAGTACAAGAGTAAAGACTAATTCTGAAGGCGAGGTTATTGGTGAGTTTAAGTCATTGCCTTTTGGACAGGAAGTTGTTAATAGAAATGTAAAGTATAGTTTTGCAACTGGAAAGGAATTGGATCCAAGTGATTTGTATTATTTTGGTGCTCGTTATTATGATCCTGATTTAGGCAGGTTTACTTCTGTGGATCCTATTGGGGATAATCATGCTTATGCTTATGTTAATAATAATCCTATGAATTATGTTGACCCAACTGGAATGGATGATGATTTTGTTGGCACATCCCAAAAACCCATTGCAGCGATAATTTATAATTCACAATTTCCAGAATTTATAGATGAAGCATCTCAATTTATGTCTAACTATGGGGAAGATTATGAATTTAGAGTATATTCAATTTATGGCAGGGAAGAGATTAGAAATACTATAAATGAAATTAATTTAATGATTGAAAGTGGAAGAAATGTTCAGCGAATTATCCCAATGGACCATTATGGTAGTAAGATTCTTGGTTTAAAACTTGCTGAATGGAAAACTGTGGATACTATTTCTTCTCAAGAAGGTAGGCGTTTGATACCTGGAATTTGTCATGCTGGTGAAGCTAGACCGGGTATGATCTTTGATGAACTTACAAGAATAGCAGGTGTAAATGGTTTTGTTGGTACTGTGAATGAGTTTGCAGGTTTTACTAGATATCCAGTTGAGAATGACTGGGAAGGGGTGTTGACTCATGTTAGGTCAAGTAACGCTTATTTTTCTATTTCTTCCGATTCATTATCAAATTTGTTTGAAACACATAATACTGTTAGATTTGGAGATCCAGTTTTTACTGGTAGGTATTGGACTAATTATGAAATAAATCCAACTCCTAATCGTAGAGAATATCTAAATATTTATCGGAATAGAGATGGGAAGCTTTTTGACTTTATTCAAGGTTCAGTTCAAATACAACAGGCAGATCCAACTAATATGGCGCAGATTAATTTCCCTAGATAGTTATAATTATAATGATGATAATAAATTAGATAGTTTTGGTTGGGTTTTAGACAATTTACAGAATTAGGTAGTTTTAAAAATGAGGTTTTTAGCCCAATTTTATGTTATATTTAATTGGAACTGGATTGGGAGATGAAAAGGATATTACAGTTAGGGGTTTGGAGATTGTGAAATCTTGTAGTCACGTTTATTTAGAGTGTTATACTAATGCACTTTCCGTTTCTAAAGAGAAATTGGAAGAATTCTATGGGAAAGAAGTTATTTTAGCTGATAGAGATATGATTGAGAAAAATTCTGATGAGATATTAGATAAGGCTAAAGATTCTGATGTTGCTTTGTTGATTATTGGTGATGTTTTTGCTGCAACTACTCACGTTGATTTCATGTTGAGAGCTAAAGGGAAAAAAGTTGATATTGAAGTTATCAATAATGCATCTGTTTTAACTGCTATTGGAGAAGTTGGTTTGGAATTGTATAAATATGGGAAGGTTACTTCTATTCCCTTTGAAAATGAAAATGTTGATACTCCTGTTAATGTTTTGAAAGACAATCAGAGTTTAGGTTTGCATACTTTGTTTTTATTAGATTTAGATCCTAAGAATGATAATTTTTTGAGCTTTAGTTCCGCTGCTAAGTATTTAATTAGTAAAGGTGTTGGTGAAGATGTTGTTGCTATTGGCTGTGCTGCTCTTGGAACTAAAAATAAAGAGATAAAAGTTTTGAAACTTAAAGATATGATAGAAATAAATAAATATCCGCAATGTTTGATTATTCCAGGTAAGCTTCATTTTGTAGAAGAAGAAGCATTGGAACTATGGAAATAAAGGATAAATTTTTTGTTATTGTTAAAACTAATTCTCATAAGAATGAATTTTTGGGTTATTCTGATGTTTTGAAAGCTTATAGGGTCAATATTGATGCCAAACCTATTGATGGTGAAGCAAATATGGCTTTGGAGAAATTTCTTAGTAAATATTTTAAGAGAAGAGTTAGAATTATTTCTGGTTTTAGAAGCAGGAAGAA
>CAYYUK010000011.1:0-13835 GCA_964474895.1 Candidatus Woesearchaeota archaeon | reverse complement strand
TTAAGAAAAAAGTTCTAAAAAAGAAGAAAAAACCAGAAAGAGGAAAGCAAAAGGTGATCAAAAAGAAACCAAAACTCAAGAAAAAACTTATTTCTAAGACAAAAATTGCTAAAAAAAAGAGACCAACAAAGAAGATAGTCAGAAAACCAAAGAAAAAGGTAACCAAAAGAAAGATAATTAAGAAAAAACCAGTAAAAAAGAAGCAAATTAAAAGAAGAGCAATTAAAAAGAAAAAAAGAAGAAGATAATTCTAATAGAAACCTTTTTAAAAACCAAATTAAGTCTAATTCTGTCGTGAAGAAAGGAGAGAGTATATCTTCTTGAGGGCAAATGAAAAGAATATTGCCAAGTTTAAGGGAAAAAAAGCGTTACATCGTTTTTGAAATATTAGGAAACAAAATAAACGAAAAAATAGCGCAAAAAGAAATAAACAACAGTTTACTCAAATTTCTTGGCGAATTAACAATATCAAGGGCACAAACAAAATTAATCACAGACTCTTGGAAAAACAACAAAGGAATAATAAAAGTAAACATAAAATACCTAAATGACACAAAACTAGCATTGGGTTTAATAAAACAAATAGACAACAAAAAAGTTATAGTTAATGTCATAGGAGTCTCAGGCATACTTAAAAAAGCAAAACAAAAATTCGTGGAGGGATAATAAAAATGCAACAAAATAATGCTTTACAACATCAGATGATGGGTTACGACAGGGCAAGTATGTTTAGCCCAGATGGAAGACTACTTCAAGTAGAATACGCTAAAAAAACTGTAAAACAAGGAACATCAATAATAGGAATAGTATTCAAAGACGGTGTACTCCTAATAGCAGATAGAAGAACTTTAGATCCATTGATGGTAATAAATTCTGTAGAAAAAGTGTTTCAAATAGATGATCACATAGCTGCAGCTGCAGCCGGAATAGTAAGTGATGGAAGGATATTAATTGAAAGAGCACAAGTTTTAGCTCAGCAACATAGAGTTACTTATGACTCACCAATAGATATTTACAGCCTAGTAAAAGAGATTTGTAATGTAAAACAGGCCTACACTCAACATGGTGGTGCAAGACCTTTTGGAGTTTCGTTATTAGTAATAGGTATGAACAAAAATCCAAAATTATTCTTGACAGACCCAACAGGGATTCATTGGGAATACAAAGCAACTGCAATTGGAGAATCTGAAGACGAATTAAAATCCATAATTGCAAAGAATTATAGAGATAATTTATCCAAAGAAGAAGCCTTAAAAATAGCAGTAGAGGCCTTAAAAAAGGTGTTAGGAAAAGAATTTAGCCTAGAGAGATTGGATGGAGGAATAATCACACAGGCAGACAAAAAATTCACAAAACTTAACAAAGAAAACTTAAAGAAATACTTAAAAAAATGACAGACGTAGGATCATCAGTTATAGCTAGAATAAAAAAACAAGATAGTAATTTTGAAGTTCTAGTGGATTGCGAAAAAGCAATAGCTTTCAAGGCAGGAGAGTCAACATTAGATGAGGCTTTAGTAACAAATGATATCTTCAAAGATATCAAAAAAGGGGAGCATGCATCTGAAAACCTTCTAGAAACGATTTTTGGAACAACAGATAAAAACAAAGTTGCAGAAATAATAATAAAAGAAGGAGAGATTCAACTAACAACAGGGTATAAAGGTAAACTAAGAGAACAAAAAAGAAAGCAAATAATAAACTTAATTGCAAGAAATTCTGTTGATCCAAAAACTAACTTGCCCCATCCACCACAAAGAATAGAAAATGCGTTGGATGAAATAAGAGTAAGTATAAATGAATTCAAAAGTGCAGAAGAACAAGTCCAAGAAATTGTAAACAAAATTAGAGGAATACTTCCAATAAGCTATGAAATTAAAATGTTAGCAATAAAGATTCCATCACAATTTTCAGGACAGAGTTATTCAATACTAAAAAAATTTGGGAATTTAATAAAAGAAGATTGGTTAAGCGATGGATCTCTTCTAATAACTGTAGAAGTTCCAGCAGGATTGCAAAACGATTTATTCGATAGCTTAAACAATTTAACTCACGGTCAGATAGAAGTAAGTGAAAAGGAAAAAACTTAATGGAAATTCTGAATAAAATACAGGAGAATAAAAATGGGAGACATATTAATTAAAGATGGAACAATAGTAATTCCTGGCGAAATATTGGCTAGAGGAATGGATTATTTACCAAGTAAAGGAACATTTAGAGAAAATGAAGATATTATTTCTTCAGTAATAGGTACATTTAGAGTTGAAGGAAGACTTGCAAAAGTTACCCCACTAAAAGGAAAATATATACCAAAGAGAAACGACATGGTAATCGGTAAAGTTATAGATGTCGGAACTGGTGGGTGGAGAATAAATATTGATTTAGCATTTAATGCAGGCATTCCACTAAAAGATGGTTCAAGAGATTTTATACCAAACGGTGCAAATCTTAGCGACTATTACGAAGTTGGAGACATAATTGTTGGTAAAATAACTGAAGTTAAAGGACCAAAAATTATAGATATTTCAATGAATTTTCCAGGATGTAGAAAACTTATTGGTGGAAGACTAATTAACGTTGAAACTACAAGAGTTCCAAGAATAATCGGAAAAGAAGGAAGCATGATAAAAATGATAAAAGAAGGAACTGGAAGTAACATCATGGTTGGACAAAATGGTAAAGTATGGATTTCAAACCAAGATAAAGAAAAAGAATACAAAGCAACTTTAGCAGTCAAGAAAGTAAATGATGAAGCTTTCAAAAATGGACTAACTGAAGAAGTTAAGAAATTCTTGGAGGGAAAATAAAATGACATATAAGAAAAGATTTGACGGTAGAAAATTTGATCAATTAAGAGATATGGAAGCAAAAGTAGGAGTAATAAAAAGAGCTTTTGGAAGTGCGATGTTTAGAATGGGTGAAACCATAGCATACGCAGCAGTATATGGGCCAAGAGAATTATTCCCTGCGTTTTTACAAAATCCTACAAGGGCAAGGTTGAATTGTGTATATGATCTTTTGAGTTTCTCTGTAACAGACAGAAAGAGACCTGGACCTTCAAGAAGAAGTACTGAAATATCCCTAGTAACAAAAAATTGCTTAGATCCTTCAGTAGATTTGAGCGCATATCCTATGACAACTGTTGATGTTTACATCTATATCACGCAAGCAGATGCAGGCACAAGAACTGCTGGAATAAATGCAGCCGCATTAGCATTAGCAGATGCAGGAATTCCAATGAAAGATATCGTTGCATCTGTAGCCGTAGGAAAAGTTTCAGATAAAATCTGTGTTGATCTTACAAAAGAAGAAGAAGATCACGAAGAAGGCGCAACAGACATGCCTGTAGCTATAATGCCAAGAAGTGGAAAAATAACATTGTTACAACTTGACGGAAATATGACTGCAGAAGAAATAGATGAAGCTACCAAAATGGCAGAAAAAGCATGTAAAGAGATAAGCAAAGTGCAAACAAAAGCACTAAAGGACAATTATAGGAAGTGAAAAAATGACAAAGGAAAAATGTTCAAGATTGGATAATAGAAAAGAAGACGAATATAGAAAGCCAATAGAAATAGAATTAGGAATATCAAAAAAAGCAGAAGGTTCTGCTCTTGCTAGAATTGGAAATACTGAGGTAATAGCTGGTATAAAAATGAAAGTAGGAACACCATTTTTAGATAATCCTGACGAAGGAGTTCTAATTACAGGAGTAGAATTGTTACCAATGTCATCTCCAAATTTTCAACCAGGACCACCTAATCCCGAAGCAATAGAAATAGCTAGAATTGTTGATAGGGGGATAAGAGAATCTAAGATGATTGACCTAAAAAAACTATGTATAAAAAAGGGTGAATTGGTTTGGACAATCTTCCTTGATATGTATACTCTAAACAACGATGGTAATCTAATAGATACTGCAGCATTAGCCGCATTAGCAGCACTTAAATCTGCAGTTCTACCAAAGTTAGATGGAGATCAAGTAATATTTGGTGAATTTACAAAGACACCACTACCTTTAACAAAACTACCTGTAACAACAACAGTAGTAAAAATCGGTGACGATTTAATGGTTGATCCAAGTCTTGATGAAGGAGATATGTTAGATTCAAGATTAAGCGTTGCAGTTTCTGAAAAAGGAGACATAAATGCATTGCAAATGGGTGGAACTGTTGGTATGACTAGAGAAGAAGTAAAAAGAGCTATGGAAATTAGTAAAAAAGCTTCAAAAGATTTGAGGAAAGTACTAAAATGAAACTAACTCAATATGAAAAAGCAAGAATAATTGGAGCAAGAGCTTTACAAATTGCAATGGGGGCACCAGTTTTAATCAAAATGACAAAAAAAGATTTTGAAAAGCTTGACTACAACCCCATAAGAATAGCCAAAAAAGAATTTGAAAAACAAGTTCTACCAATTACCATTAAAAGGCCTATGCCTTAATTTTTTTCTTTTTATAATTAATAATTTTTTCTCTTCTTCTTCCTAAAATAAATTCTATTAGCACCAATAAGAGCAGTAATTATTATTGCAATAACCAAAACCATCGCAATAGTATGTGACTGCACAAAATAAACTGCGGTGTAAAATGCTTCAATAGGGGCATTAATACTTGGTGTCTTAGTTTGATAGTCATCGGAATCTTCTTCAGTATCATCAACATTAGATCCACTATTGGGATTACCACTAGAAGGATTTTCATTAGAAGGACTATAACAAGGCAATGCACCAATATCAGAACCATCTGAAGCGGCACCACAAACAATACTACCTTCAATAGGTCTAAAATCTAAACCATCTTCATCTACAAAAATAACTTCATCACCATTTACGGAATTTAATTCTTGTCCTGGAAAAGCATCTTGATACTCAATAAAATTATAATGATAATTATAATGATAATGTCCGATTATAAATCGATCTACAGTAATTGAATCATCATAGGGATAAGTAACATTCGAAGAAGGTGCATAATAATTATTATCAAAATCATCAGATTGATTGTGTGTTTCAATAGAATCCTCCGCTATTCTAACAATTGCATGGTCAGATTGAATCAAATTATCTTTAAATATTATATCTCCAGCGTTTCTAAGAGTTGCAAATCCATTAAGTCGAGAATCAACAAAAGTGTTATGTGAAATATTAATAGATTCATTAGCATAAACATACATACCATAAGTATTGTCAAATATAATATTATTCACGACGGTAATATTTTTTGAAGCTCCGGGTTTTGGATCTGGTTTAAGATTTGAAGAACTAATCTTAATCCCATTAGCAGTAGAACCTTTTGTTCCATAAATTAAATTATTACGAACAATTACGTTCTGGGCATTATCCAACCACAGAGAACCTGCATATGAGGAAATTGCATTATATAACACATTATTTTCAAAAATTATATTTTTTACAACATGATCTGGACTATCATCCCTGGAGTCTTCAAGAAGAACAGAATCTCCATGATTATTCATAAATTCATTGTTTGCAATATAAGCATTTTTAGATCCTAAAAATATGCCCAATCCAGTTTGATAATTATAATGATTATCTCCAATATAATTGTTTGTGATAGTTATTCCATCACAATCATAACGGTAACCTACTGCAGAATTTCTTTGGTAAGTATCTCCAGTATTAGAAATATGTGAATTACTCAAGACAGTGTCATTAGAAGAAGAAACTAAAATAGCAGAACCTCCAATGTTTTGAGAAATCATATCATTAATAACTACATTTATGCTTTCATTAATTCTGATTCCTGTCCACGTAGTAAGAGAAACGTCAAGTCCATCTAAGACTATATTCTCAGAAATTTCAACTGTAACTGCAGCATGACTAGAATGTGCATCATAATTCTGATGATAAATCGAAATGCCCCTAATCTCAATATTACTCTTTAACTCTAAATCAATTGCCATACCCCTACTAGCAACAATAACATATTGGTCTTCAATAGGGGATTCTGGATAAAAATAAACATACCCTTCTTGTGAATTTAAATCTACAGCCCACTCGCCAGGTACATCTACTTCCTGTACATTACCCCTAATAATGAATGGGATGTCAGTTTCTAAATCTCTATCGATTTGATCAAAGTAAATTGTCTTTGATTCTTTATCATAATCAGTAATAACCCTGTTTACTCCAAATCCCCACCCTGCAACATCGTATCCATAAAAAACAACAGTCGATCCTATCCAGTAATCATCTGAATCTTCATCTCTAAATCCATCCGAGCTAATAGAAGTTATTGGTCCATCTTTTTCTTCATTAGGATATAAAAATTCACCTTCATTAGGGTATTGTGCCCAAATCATAGTTTCATCATTAGCAAACAATTTTTTTGGACGTGTATGCTCACTTGTCCAAGTAGTATAATTTCTATAAATATCGCTTCCGGCTATTTCTTCCCATCCAATCAACTCTTCCCCAGCAGAAATAACAACATTTTCTCCAGGGTATCCACTAACAACATTAGGATTACCTTCTGTTCCTGAAACAAAATCTTCAACTAATTCATGGTATGTACCTTCCCTGATATAAAGAATATCGCCCCCTTCAGAACTCATCTGAGAAACACCATAATTAATTGTCCTCCATGGATTTTCTAGACTTCCGCCATTATCATCATCCCCACTTAAGGAAACGTAATATTCATTATTATAATCTGCAAACTTAACTTCATTACCAGAATAATAAATACTACCAAAGATTATCAAAATAAAAGCTACTACAATTACAATATAAAATGGAAAATTTTTCATATTAAACCTGGCCAACTTTCTTTTTCCTCCTAAAATAAATTCTATTTGCGCCAATCAAAACTGTAATTATTATAGCAATAACCAAAACCATTGCAATCGTATGTGATTGAACAAAATAAATAGCAGCATAAAATGCCTCTGTAGATATTCCACCCTTTGGAGTTTGACTATCATAATCTGAAGAATTATCATTCACAAAATTACTACTAGAACCACCGTTAGAACCACCACTAGAGGGTTCATCATTAGAAGGATTATAACAAGGAATTGCGCCAACATAAGAGTCACCATCACAAACAGGACCATCTAAGGTTGGAGCAAAATAATTACCTCTGTTCTCAAAAAACTCAATTTCATCATAGAGCTCAATGTTTTCTAAAAGAGGATCTATAACTCTTGATGATAAATCATAACCTGTTTGGTTTTGATATTCTCCAAAGTTATTTATTACTGTTGAATAATCTCTAAAAGAATAATTACCATTTTGTCCATAGTAAATATTGTTGTCTATTGCATTTTGATGGGAAATATAAAGGTAAACATAATAATCTTTCGCGTTAAATATAATGTTGTTTGTTATTGTATTATCTTCAACAGTAGCACCTTCGTAATCGTCTAGTTCGGCGAGACGTATTCCATTTCCACAACCATAAAGAGTATTGTGAGAAAAAATATTATTTAATGCATAATACTCTGTTGAAGTATTTCCCCCAGCACCCATATAAAAACAAGAAATCTCTTCTTCTGTTTGTTCATGTCCTTGTGCATGTTGACCAATAAGCACATTATTTTCTATTATATTATTTTTAGAAGAATCTAATCTTAAATTAATGGCCCTATTCTGAATAATTGTATTACCTACAAAAGTACTATCATCAGTATCGGAAATCCAAATACCAGCCATCCAAGAATCAACTAAATCATCATCAGACTGCGGACCCACATGGTAAACATAATTATTTCTAATTGTAATATTTTCTGCCCTGTAATTATCCCAATATCCTTCTGAAAGAAACCCATTTCCATACCAATTCTTTACAACATTGTTTTGAAAAGTAATATGTTTAGCCTGATGACTTGAAAAAGCAGAACTACCACTAGAAAGCGTATCATGGGCATAAGAATTTTGAACTACAATAGATTCGGAACCTCCAGTAATATCAATACCACGAAGATCATTAACCATTTCAATATTATCTATCAAACCATTAAAAGAATGAGTTATAGAAATTGCCCTTGATAATGTATTGGCAATATATCCATTTTGAATTATAAATGAATTAGTATTTCCAATAAGAATTGTTCCCTTTTCTTCAATAGTATTTATAAAATTAAAATTATCGAGAACTATATCTTCAGAACTATAAGAATGCAAACTGCTACCAAGGCCGTAATTTGTTTCAATATTGGACAAAAAAATGTTTGTTGAATACGGAATATATACTCCAGTATCAAAACTATAATCTGAAAATTCTTTTTCAAAAGAAATATAATCAACATAACCATCTTCAGATTCATCAATGATAAAACAAGATTTCAAACAATCCTTAAAAATTCCATTTTGAACAGTAAAATGATCTGTATTGTCTAGGAAAACGGCATAACTACTTTTTCCGCCATAAATCAAAAAGTCCTCCAAATTTAAATTTGTAACGTCATTAGTGTATATGTTATAACTATTTGATTTCTCAAGAGAAATATCTCTCAATTCAATATCATTAGATTGGCTAATGTATATATTTTGGGCAACATCATCAGAAAAACGCATATCCTCAACAAGAATATTATGGGAACCAGAACTAATATGTAGGCCTCTTTCATTATTTTTTATTACATTTAATCCAAAAGTATTAATGTATTGCTTAGCACTAAAATCTATTGCTCTATTTATTTTTGAAGCATAAATATTCATTGGAGCAGAGTTTGAAAATAAATAAACATTTGAATTAACATTGTCTATAAAGTACTCATCTTGTTCATCAACGAAAAATTTGTGATTTTTTAGAACAAATGAATAGTCATTATTTTCAAAATCATATTGTGAAGAATTAAATCCAACCAAAGATACCCAATTATTTCCATTATCCGATACTGTATACTGGGTTCTATAATAAGGAGTTTCAGAATAAGAGTAATATAAATAAAGAATTGCTCCAGATAGATCTTCTCCAGAAAATTGTTCAAAATAAGAACTAATAATTTTATTTACATCAGAAGAATCATCACCAATATTTCCAAAAAAACCAATATCTGGTTCGAGCGCATCAATTAATTGGTCATCACCTTCAAAAATAAGATTAGATTGAAATAGAATGGGCGCCACATAAACATTAGGTTCATCTTCAGCCCAATTAGAAATCAATTCAGAACCATCAATAACAACATTTTCACCATTATAAGCCATCAAAGTATTTGGATTTCCATCAACACCATTAACAAAATTATACACACTTTCATAATATCTACCCTCCATAACATAAACAACATCCCCGCCAGAAGCACTCATTTGATTAACCGCATAATTAATAGTTCTAAAAGGAGAATCAATACTACCAATATCACTATCACTCCCAACTAAAGAGACATAATATTCGTTATTATAATCAGCGAAAGCAATATTCCTTGGAATTTCATCATTTTCTCCAAAATATATAAGTCCACAAACAACAAAAATCACAACAAAAGCATAAACTAATCCAAACCCCTTTTTCATGAAGATAAATTATTATTCTTTCTTATAAAACTAACTCTTTAGTACAAATGGTCACATATATAAATCGGATCCAGTTACTTTTCTTAAAGAATGAAACCCTTAGAAAACAAACATTTACTTGGAAGGGAAAAATATTGCTATCCTGAACTTAATATGGGAGCACTGGGGCATTGCGCTTCAAGAGTGGGTCTTTTATTTCTAGATACTAGTGCATGTACTCCAACTTGTGATTTGAGTGATGAAGAAAAAGAATATATGCGAAGAATGTTTGAAAAGAAACAATATCGTAATTGGCATCCCAACGAATGTGCTGAATATGTTATAGAATTAATAAAAGAGATCGATAGAAATAAAGGAATTGTAACAACAAAAGGAGTAATTGCAGAATTACATATAAATAAAAATAGAGAAGTCTTTGACAGAATAAAAACTGCTTTTGGTACATTGAAAGGTAGGCTAGAAGATAGAGTTGTAGGATATAAAGGAGAAACAGATCTAAATTTCAGAAAGATAGAACTAGGATTAATGTGCTTAAGAAAACATTATAAATTATCATCAGTAGATTACAAGCTATTATGCAGTGCTGTAAATATGGCATCGCGTTCAGATCAACCCATTGGATTATTAACAAATGATGCTGGTTTATTAAAATCAGTAGAATCATATAATCAGCATAGAGAAGGATTCTCAAGCAGATATTTTATGAGAAAAGGACAAAAACTATATGGTTATACTTTTTTATCTGAAAGAAGTCCAATTTTAACACAAACAGAATCACTCAAATTTGCTGCGTAAACAAAAAAACTAATTAAATCACGTCTTTACTTGATCTAATTCCCAAATCCCACCAAGTTCATCAGAAGAAGGAATGTTCAATATATGTCCATAAAAATTACCTTCAGCCCTAATAAGACCACCATCCCCTTTTTCAATAAAACCAGCATACTCGCTAATAGGTAATCTAAAAGGTATGGCATTTTCTGTATGGGAAGGATCTCTTCCAACATAATACTTCAAAAATTTAAGTCTACTATCATTCTCCAGTTCACCAACCAAACCAGATTCACCCAAATCATCGTGTCCCCTAGCAATAAGTAATCCTGAAGAAGGGTCATAATCTAAAACAACCACTTCAAAATTGCAATTTTTAAAATATTCTTCAAATAATTTTAACTCCTTACTACCCTGTCCAAGATCTCTTTTAACTCTTTCAATCTCTGCATGTGAAGATGCTTCATGCGTCCTTCTAAAGAAACCTTTAAGTGTAATCCCTACCAAATCTTCTCTCGTTAACATAAAATTGAAAACTAAGAACCATTTATAAGGTTAATCAATCGCACTAACATGGTCCTTTTTACTTAAACTAATTATATTATCAACAAAACTTTCAATTTTAGACTCATGACTAACTAAGATAATTTGCTTGATCTTCAACTCATCCAAAACTAATCTCAATCTATCTAACTGAGCTTCAGAAAATCCATCAGTAGGCTCATCCAAGATAATCAAATCTCTAGTCTTTATTGATGACATCATATCATTGATAACTTGATTCAAAGCCAATCTGTAAGCTAAAGCAGCGGCAGTCTTTTCTCCACCGCTCAAATGCAAATAATCAATGTCATGTCCTGCCTGTTCTATAACTGGGGTAAACTCCTCATTAATTCCAACCTTCAACAAGTCACTATCAATTAAAATTTCAAACCAGTTCTTAAACAAAACATCAAACTCACTAAACGCCTTTAACATTATCTTTCTTTCAATTGTCTCCATAAGATTAATAAAATCTTTCTCAAAAAATGACTGCAACCCAATTAATTTCTCAATATTTCCTTTTACTTTTTCTTTCTCCAAAATTTCATTCTCCAAATTCTCCAAAAATGATTTATTGGTAGCAACTTCCCTTTCAATCCCTGACTTTTCAACTTCAACTTTTCTTAAGTTTTCTAAACAATTATCTAACTCTAACTTTAATTTAGAATAATTCTCATTTACGCCTTCAAAATCAAACAATTCAATTTTAAAAGTTTTCAACTCAGACTCAACAATTCTCAATTCAGATTCAGTTTTAACAATTTCTTCATTCAAACTATTTTCCTTATTCTTTTTTTCATTCAAATTTCTCAATTTTAGATTATTCAACTCAATTTCTCTTTCACTATTTTTCAATTTCTCCAAATCTTTTTTAAAAATAACCATCAAATTTTCTTTTCCTTCCAAACTTTCTTTGAAACTTTCTAATTCTTTCTCAGTTTCAGCAATAATTTTATCCTGCTCAATAAAAATAGACTTCTTATGTGTATCTTGGACAATTTGTTTACATGTAGGGCATTTATCCAACTCATGAAATTTTCCTTTAATCTCATTAGCATGTTCAGTTCTAACTTCATATGTCCTAACAGTTTTCTTAATAGATTCAATTTTCATTTCCAAAGAAGATATTTCCTCTTCTTTTTCTTTAATTTGTAACTTTAATTCATTCAAATCAATAATTTCCTTAACTTCAGAACCCATCTCCAAGATTTCTTTAACTAAAATCTCAAGCTCTTTCTTAACTCTTCCAATATTTCCATTCAAACTATCAACTTTAGAATTTTTTCCAGAAATTAAACTCTTAACTTCATTTAATCTAGCAATTTTGCCTTCAATTAAACCAATTTCATTTTTTTTTCTTGTTAACTCATTTGAAGCAGCTTCCATTAAAGGATTCAATCTCAAAATATCTTCATTAAGTTTAGAAATCTTATTTTTAATTTCATCCCTACTTCTTCTCTTGTCTTCTAAATCAGAAACAAAACCAGAAAATTCCTTAACTTTTCCTTTCATTTTAGAAACAAATAATTTAGTATTACCAATAACTGTTTTATATTTGTCAATTCCAAAAACTCTTCTTAAAATATTCAATCTCTCTTCAGCATTTTCCAACAAAATATGTTTCATCTCTTCCTGGGGAGTATAAACTGTATATCTATAAATCAAATCTTTGCTTTTGGTTAGAAATTCCTGTGGATATTTAAGTAAATTAATAATTTCCTGTTTTAATTCTGTAGCACTCAAATCTTTTCTTTCTCCATCAATTACAATATACCCAACATCTTGGGCAACACTAGTTTTACCCCTTACCAAACTTCTACTAACAATTATATTCTTTCCATCCAATTCAAACTCCAACTCAACAGAGCCAGTACTTTCACCATTTCTTAACAAAACAGCACCAGATAGGCCACCCCTTCTAGTTCCAAACAAAGCAAACTCAATAGCCAAAAGAACAGTAGACTTACCACTACCAATATCTCCGCTTAGTAAAGTAGATCCTGTAGGAAAATTTATTTCAGCTTCTCTATAGCTTCTTATATTTCTAATTTTTACTTTTTTAATTAACATCCCAAAAATCCCCCAGACTTAGAATCTTAACCATATTTTTCTCCAAGCGTTTCTCAAAATTTGTATTGGTTTCTCCCTCTACTTTTTCACCACCCAAAAGCTCTACAAAATTAGAAACATCTATAGAATTAAACTCACTTTTAAATTCACTAATAAATTTACTTTCAATATCATCAGTACTCCCGGTTTCAATTTCAAGATCGACAATTTCCTTGCTTTGTAGTTTATTAGTATTCTTCAAAATAATATAAGCACCCTCTAATCTAGAAAAGATTTCACTAAAGTCTATATCACTAACTTTTCCCGACGACAAAACGCCTTTTACTCTTAATAAAACAATTTTATCATTTACATCCAAACTGCTAATTTTCTCCAAAATAAAATCTTGAGCACTAATAGAACTCATTCCATCAACATCTATTTTCAAAGCTTCAACTTCTTTTAATTTGATAAAAACATGTTTAACTTCTTCGATCTTAGAATCTTGAACATTCACAATATAAAATCCTCCACCTTTATACTTCTCTAACTCTGCAAAATTATTTGGAAACAAAGCACCAGGATAAGTAACAACACCATAATCTTGAACATTTTCGTTCATAACAACGTGTGGATGTCCACCCGCATAATAATCAAAACCTTTTGGAAATTTATTCAGAGGAATACCTTCAATCATTTCAAACCCGCCGGGTTTATACTCTTCAAGTATGTGATGAAATAAAAATATCTTAAATCCTAGCTCACTTTCCAAATTACTCTTATCTAAAATATTATAATCTAACTTTTCTAAACCAGCAGCCTTTCCATAAAGTCCAGTTAATTTAACACCAGTTTTATCTGTAACAAAATTCAACTTCAAATCATCTTCCCCTCTAACAACATTCATAACATTAAAAACTAAACCAGCATTTTCTAAAACATCAATCATAGTTTTTCCAGATGGACTAAAATCATGACTTCCAGGAATAA
>CAYYUK010000010.1:0-13866 GCA_964474895.1 Candidatus Woesearchaeota archaeon | reverse complement strand
GCTTTCTTTTCATCAATACACCAATCTGCTTCAATCCCCATTTCAGAAACTTTCAATTCTGGTAGATTAGAAATAATTTCAGTTAACCCTTTTGCTTTCTCATCCAAATAACGTGCATTATCATCTTTAATATCATCAACTGTGTATCTGTAAAAAACGATCAAAGAAATAGCAATTATAATGGTAACTATAAAAATAACAATCGCTGTTTCTTGTATCTGAAGTTGCCCCTTCTTCAAAATACCACCCCACAGCCAAGATTACTCAAAGCCCTATTGCTATCTACTAGTTCTTCAACATTTGAATCCAAAAAAAGAGTATCTAATTTACTCTTAACATCTGCATAAGAACTTATACATCCAGGCATGCTTGACGCCTTATCATAATAAACTGCTTTAACATTTTTAAATTTATCTTCTAATAATCTAACTCCGCATTCAAAATTATTTTCGTTAGAAACCATTGCAGCATAAACAAAAGCTAAATCATTGTAGGGTAAACTATTTACATTAACAACAATATCTGCCTGACTAGAACTAACAACTTGTATTCCTTCAGGCAACCCTTCAACAAATCCTTGAACATTTTCAGAAACAGCGACGGTCTTTCTGGGATCAAAAACATAAATAATATTATCAACTCTAAATGGATGTTTAAATTCCCTGCTCCAAATAATTAACTCATCAACATCTTCAGCATCATCACCAAAAACAACATAATCATATTCTTGTCTGTATTCTTTGTTTATAACAAACTCATCACATAAAAAATTAATATCAAATTCCCTACCAATGTCAAAAGGTTTGTACTGCGCAGTTGATTTGGCACTCAAAAAAATATGATCAAGCCCCCTTCCAATTTCAGCATCATTTCTAGATTCTCTTAAATCAACATATTTAACTGCAAAACCAGCAAACATTGAAAGAAGTACAGCACCTGCAATAACAACAAATATCCAATTAAATTGCATACCCTGCCCTTTTTTTCCCATAACCTATTTTTTATATTTGTCGTTTAAATATCTTTACATTGTTTGCTTGTTTTTCTAAGAAAACACTTTCAAAATCTTGAACACAAAAATCAGGATCTATAGACAACTTTTCAAATGTCCTTCCTTCATACTTTCCACCAAAGAAAACATTTTCTTCAGGAGAACCAAACCGCTCATTCAAATATAAAATCATTTTATCATCTGTTGGTTCCATTCCTTCAATATAATCTTCATTAGTTACAACGAAACAAATTTCTGTAATTTCATCTGGAATTCTTAAACTTTCTAACGATTTAGTACTTCCAAAAGATTCAGCATAAACAATATTTATTTCATTATCAAAATTATTTAAAAAATCTGCATAGTCAACATCCTTTTCAAAATCAATTAGATTTCCAACCATCTTAAACCCAAAAAAGAGAATCAACGCAATAACAATAATTGCAAAAACATAAACCAATGGCTGCCCGATAACTTGTCCTTTCTTCATTTTTACGGATAGATTACATAACTAACTTCATTATCCCAAGTATCTGTGCATGTAATTTCATATCTAACAGAATTAGAATCCAAATCAGCACTGTGTGTAAACCCACTACCAATCATAGGTCCTTCTTCCAACTCTTCAGTTGAATAAACACAACTAGCTTCTTCATCCAAAACAATATTCAACCTATTATTGGCAGTATATATTCTTAGTAATCTTGGAGGATAAACATCTGAAACTATTTCAAAGCCCAAACTCTCGATAACTTCATTACCAGCATAATCGGTACAAGTCACTTCCAATGCATATTCTTCACCGCCAGGGCTGCCTTCTAAATCAGAGATAAACTCATCATGAATCATTCCAAAAGATTCACTAAAGTTTCCTTCAGTAGAATAAAGCCCACTACTCAAAGTGTAATCACAGAAGGAATCTACGCTAGTTGAAACAGTAACTTGGGCATCAGTACCATAAATCTCTTCATCTTCCAAAGGAGAATCTATAATAACATCAAAAGTTGGCCAAACTTCTATCCACCAAGGATAAGGCTCATACATAACATTAGGGGGATCTGCCTCATCAGCACACAAGATATACAATGGATAATGTACAATTCCTTCAAAACCTTCAATCTCAATTCCCCATCCATCTTCAGTCAAATCAAACACTGTAGAAAATCTCGTACAAGTATCATCAACACCAACACAAGGAACTGGTTCGCCCAAACCAAAACCAGTCATATCTACATATGAGGTTCCATTTTCTTTAGAATATCTACAATCACCCACCCCATTATTATCATAAGCAAACAATTGTAGTTCAACACTTTCAGTGCCATTTGGAACTGCAACTATTGGTGGGGAAATGTAATCAATCGTTGGTGGCTCTTGATCTGGCCTCTCACCAAATTCAACCAACACATAATTCTCATTGTTTGCAGGATCCATCTCAGCCCCAACAAAATCTCTACACTTAAAATAGATATGAGTTTGATCTCTAATCCTATCAGCATCTGCAAATTGTATAGTTAGATTGTGGTTTAGTATGGTTTCATCAAATTCAAAGAAGATTCCATCACTAACATTTGCATCTCTCTCCATACTGTATGAACATTCTGCCTCTTCCGAAGTTTCAAGCTTAATTTCTGCAAACATTGTTTCCCAAGGGATAGTACCAACAACTAAACTACCATCTGATTCTTCATAAGGTCCTTCAAGAGAAATCCTATCAAAATCAAAAAATTCTGCGGAAACGCTTTCTATTGATGGAGGTCCATCATTATAAGGCTCATTAGGCAAACACAAACCATCTTCAATTCCAGTGGATTCATCCTCACCAAACGAAATATATTGGCACCATTCATTATGCCCTCCTAAAATGTTACACCTATCTTCTGTGCAATACCACTGTCCTTCACCAACGCCACAATCAGAACAAGCCTCACTGGTTGTCAATGCTCTCGTATCATCTTCAGGATAGCAATTTCCAGTTTGGAAAGATTCGGCAAGAGTTACATACTGAACAAGTAATCCAACTGCAACCATAGACTCGACCAATACTGCAGGAGCAACAAAAGTCTCACCAATAACAGTCTCAAATCCGGCTTGAAGAAGAAAAACAGAAAATGCGCCCTCCACATTAGCAAATGTAACACTAGAACTAAGAATTGCATTCAAAGAACCAGCTAAAAAAGGAGCAATAATTGCAGAAAGAACACCGTTTAACATTACACTCTCAGCTATTTCAAAAGAAGGAGTATCTCCGCCATTATCAAGATTGATCCCCTCAAATAACTCCTGGGCTGCCTCTGGATCTAGATCTTCCAAAAAAGACTTAGAAGAAACTAATGCATAACCAGTCTTAATCTTACCATTATGAATTATCTGATCACTTAAATCATACTCCAATACATCTTGAGTACCAGTTCTCGCAGCAGCACCATAAATCGTAGAAACAATCCCCCAGAACAACAACTGCCCACCACCGAGTTGTGTAACAGATGCTAAACAAAGATCCCACATGCCAGAAGCACCTGCAGGACCACCCAACCAAGGGATAAACCATACAACGGCACCAGTAGCCATACAACTAGTAAATGTTCCAAGCGCTAAACCCGCAGCAGCACCATAACCAGCTCCACCCTCCTCAACAAAAACACAATCTCCAAGAGCATTACATTCTTTCATTGTACATAGATTAGCATCTTCATCTCCGCCATCTCCGCATGCACCACATTCATCAATTGTACTTGGAGGATAATTAGGATTACAACTACCAATAGGTGGCCAAAGATCTCTATCATAGTCACAATCTCCAATATCCCCGCATGTTTCACCATTTCCGAAACCCATTCCGCAAGAACTACCAGCCAAACCCAAAATACCTTGACCCAATATAGGAACATAACCTGCAAGATCTAAACGATCCAAACCACCATCACCACAATCAGCACAGCTTTCCCATTCATTATCAACAGGATAAGCGTTAAATCTTCCATCTTCAGAAATACGCTCCTCACACAAAAACTCCCTACCATCATAATCTCCAAAATCAGGCGTTATCTTTCTATTCTGACAATTAAGTTGATAGTTTTCCAAATACCTACTAACCCTATCATTAGCAAAAAAACCTTCTAAAACATTAACACATACAGACTCACCGCTCTTCAACGTAGATGGATAACAATCTGGACAATCTTCAATACAATCTGTAGTTACACACTCTGCATTAAATTCCCCACCTTGACCATCAGCATCGTAACATTGCCTTGAAGGACCACAAGACTCAGACAAATCTTCCCTGTTATCCTCTCTATCATACCAATAAACATCCCACTCATCATCATCTGTAGTATCATCACCACAAGATAAGTAAGCATGTCCGTTGCCATAACTAGGACAACCAACTAAATCTGAACAAAAAGGCCCAGTAACAGGATCATCCGTAGCAAGAAAGTTAGTATAATCAAAATCAGATTGTCCCTGAAAATACTCCAACAATCCATAATCACAAAAACCAATAGCAGATTTATAACAACCAAGAGTTGCTCCAGGACATTGTAAATTACATTCCTGTGCATCATCACTTGGTCCAGTCCATTCCCCACCCAAATCTACCCTACAAACTTTACCCTCTTGCAAACCGCAATCAGAAGAATGTAACCTACAACAACCAACTTGACAATCTGCAGGTTCAACATCATAAAATGCACCATTCTCATTAGTACATCTTATCTGCTCGACGTTAGACAAACATTGACCAGGACCCGAAGGTACACAATAACCAATACTGCATTCCTCAACATCCTCTCTCCAGGCACCAGGAAACCAATGCCCAGCAACACATCCATCATAATCATCTATGCTTTCACCTTCTCCAACTTCAACACAATAATTGCCATCATTAGTCAAACCACAAGTATCAACATTTGCAGCAACTACTTCTTCAGAATTAAGAACTAAAGCAAAATTAAAAAGAGCAAAAACTATCAAAACAGAACAAAATACAGCAATTCCTCTTTCATAATTTATCTTCATTGTTCAATCACAAAATGAAACTTCAATAACTGACCATTTCCTTCAGCAGCATAACTTTCTAAATACCACGGTTGATGATCTTCAACAACAGGACCATTTGCAATAGATGCAGCCAAAATATCTAAAGCTTGTCCATTTTCCCAAACATAATCATCAATATCAAATCCAGAACCACCACATTCCGCATTAACAACATCAACAGCAATGTCATAAACTCCTCTCAAATTTGATGGAACTTCAACTCTAAGATCATTGACCTGTGCAGTTTCATCACCTTTCTTCAAACTATAAGAAAAAATAATATCTTGAGAAACCTGATCATTCAATATATTGGGAGAAGGCAAAGATAAATCTGCAAAGTTATAATCAACATTTACGCCCCTACTTTCAATACTTCCGAAACCATCACCTATACAATCATGAATTCTTTCAATTTCGGAATCTTGATTCATAAACTGTGCTATCTCATTCCCTATAAAATTCAACATAGGTAAATGATTTACCCCTCCTTCACAAGCATAACTTATATCAAATCCACCAAACGTTTCATAAAGAACCGGATCAAAATAACCACCTTGTATAGAAACAAAAAGTATACCATCAACTAAACTTCTTTCAACACAGTCTCTAACAACAACTTTGGATGGCTCAACTTGGGAGCCAACAAACACTTCACGAGACTCACCGAGACCAAACTTAACAAAAACTCCATTTACATATAAAACAAACACAACCAATGCAACAAGAACTATTCCCAAAATTACAAAAACAGTCACCTGGCCTCTTTTATTAAACATAGTGAATAAATTCCTTACCAAACTTATAAAAGTTTCGTTAATCATTACTTACCCTTGGAGCCAAAAGAGTTCTAAAATGTAATTTATCTGTAACTTTATATTCTATTTGCAAAGGATAATCCTGACCCAATTTTAAAAAAACCTTATCAGCTAATTTACCACCTTTCAAAATTTTCTTCAAATAAACAATAGAATATTTTGCCTTAACATTCTCCTTATCTTCACTAAGAGCAATACTAATATTTTCACTTTTATTAAAAGAAACCTTAGCATCATGAGTATTCCCAGCAGCTTCAATCAAAAAAGAGTTTCCATCGGTGGATAAAGAAACAGTATCTGCAACAATATCCATATCTTCAACAGCTTCATTAAACACAACATTACTCATTTCAACAGAACCAGAAAAATCTAATTCTGGAACTTTTTGCTCCTTTTCATGAATATCAATTAACCCTAAATTAAAATTCCTCTTAGATTCTCCTCTCAACCCAATTTTCAAACGATTTTTTTCTTCATCGAGTTCTAAAACAATATTATCATTAGGCTTCGCTCTACTCAATACTTGTTTTAAAGACTCAAGATTAACAGAAATAACTTCAACACCTTTGATGTCATACTCTGCAAAAGCACTATTAAGAAGTCTAAAAACAATCATGGCAACATTAGCAGGATCCATAGCAACAATTTCAAGTTTATCTGCATCCAATTTTATCTTAACATCATTAACCAATTCAGAAAGAATGCTAACACTTTCCTTCAAAAACCTCGGCTCAGACAAGACTAATCTCATAAAAAAGAAAAAGGGGTTTTACTTTTAATGATTCCTATTCTAAAGCAGATAATTAATCGTTGGACCTCCACCTATGGCCACATTTAGAACACTCAAAGAATCTTGTTTCAGATTCATCAGAAGACCTTGTTTGCAAGGTCCAATAATAAGCACTATTAAACCCGCACTTACTACATTCTTCCTTAACTTTTGGTAATGTCTCAACCTTCTTACTTTGGACTTCTATTTCCTGATCTTTACTTAATTCAATTTTATTCTTAAAAACAACAGATCCAATTTTTTTTCTAGGATTATATCCACAATTACCACATTTCATTTTCTTAGAATCCCTATCAAACAGCATAATACTACCACATTTTAAACAAAATAAATCGGCTTTCATTTTTTATATTATCCCCCCAACAACCCTATTGAAAAGTATTTTTATCCATCCCAAGTAAGGTACTCTGAAATTTGCGACTCCAACCACACGATCACCACTTATCTCTCTCTCATCAAGCTGTAAATAACTGTCTACATTATTATCCCCTTTTGTTTGAAAGAAATATTGATCTCCTTCATCCCACTTATTAACAACCCTATGGATCACGGGGTAATTTGTAGTTGATTGAAAAATCAGTACATCTCCAATATTTATATTTTGTGATTGTCTGCCAAAAACAACCATTATATCCCCTTGATTAAATCCATTATTAAATTTAAATTCTTTAAATTGAATTTTGCTTATTCCATTCTCTTCATACCATTTACCATTGTTTTCCCACCAAGTATCATACCTTTCCTCATGCTCCATACTCCAAGAAACAACAGCAACAACAGGGTGAGTAGTTCCAAATAAGAATCCAATTCCAGGATAAAGAACAAACTTAACAAGAATAAAAACCAAAATAATTGAAACTATCCAACTAGCAGGAGTATCACTTTTCCAAACAAAGTTCCAAAACTTCTTCAGAAAATTCATTTTAATTTTTTAATTTGTGCAAGAAATGCAGAATTTTTCTTCTTGAGCCTATCAACAGAAGCATCTAGAGCCTTCCTTGAAGATTCCTTTCCATCGGTCTTTATCATCAAAATTGGGTTGCTAACTAATGGATGCTCTTTTGTATAGCCTGCGACCTTAACATGCACATCATTTTCTAATTCATTTTTTAATGCATTAGATAAGGTATGGTCTTCAGCAACCAACTCAAGTTTTATAAAATCCTTTTCTTCTTCTAAAATTCTAATTTCCATTTGCGTGAAAAAGGAAGGATAAATTCTTTTAAAACTTTCGGTAGCTCAATCTTTTGTAATAATATCGCCAATAGTCAAATTTCCATCTTTAAAGTCAACTTTCTTATCTTTTTTCAATTTAGTCTCTACTTTATCCACCAAACTTATATTCAAGAAAACTTCTAACTTATGAGCTAACTTAAAATTAGGCTTTAATTTGCCTGACTCCAACTGATGAATAACAGACTCTTTCTCAGCTATAAATTTTGCAAGGTCTTCCTGTGTAATCTCCTTTCTTTCTCTAGCTTTTTTTATCTTTTCTGCAAAATCATCAGCAACAACATCTATTGACTCGCCACCTTCATCTTCTTTAACCATTGTTCTTTTTTTATCAACAACTGGTTGATTTATTGTTATGACACTACCATGATTAGCGCAATTCAAGCAAACGTTCATAACAGCACCTTCCACTATAGCATCTACTAAATCTCCTTCTTTTCCACACATGTCACATATACCTTTCATAAAAGGGGGAAGTAAATGAAAAATAAAAAGATTACGGTTAGAAAGGACTTAATAAAGGCTCAATATCTCCAACGCTCTGAACCCCTGACAAGACCTCATATCCATCATCAGACAACAATAAAAGAGAAGGAAACTCTTCAATATCATAAGTGTCTAACAGTATATTAACAACCGAAATGCCCATATTTGCAGCCAAAGGAATTAAAACTAAATCTGGTCCTTTCTCCTCTTTTAAATCTTTCAAAACAATAGAAAGAACATTCTGTCTCGCATTCAAATCCAAATCAAAATCACCTGCATTATCAACATAGAAATAAACAACAATATCATACTGGGCATCGCATTTCTCTTTTAAAACCAAACTATTAATATAAAACTCAGTTCTCAACATATTATGCTTCTGCTTTTCAAATTGCAACTTATCTGTTAACCTATTAGCTTCTTCATATTCCTCTAATCTCAATCCAGAATAATAAATTCTGTCTCCAAAATTCAAATTTTCATCAACCGCCCTATCACAAACCAAAGGATCATCTCCTAACGTTTGATAATAAGCAGCCTGCGTTCTAACATCCCCCCAATCAACAACTAATTGCTCAAATTCTTCTTGAACATTATTTAATCTCTTCTCTTCAAGAACATATCCCATGAAAACTCCCAACAAAAAAATAAATACTGTAAATATCAATGCCTTCCAAAAAACATCATTTTGAGGTTTTGTTTCAATTACCATCTTAACTTCTTCCTACTTACAATTCTATACAACGTATGAATAAGCACTAGAGGATACAATGTAAGATAGATTAATAAATATATCGCATAAACAGGATAACTCCTTAATGATATTTTTTTATTTTCAATACATCTTTGGGAGAAAATCAAATATAGGATTCCCAAAAATACTAAAATAGCTGCAAAGAAAGCAAACACATTTGGATTAAAATTCAAATAGTCTAATCTCATAAAACTAGAATCTGCAGCATTAACATAATTATTCAATAAATAAGCCTTAGTCAAATTTCTAACCAAGACAAAAGTAAAAACCAAAAAACCAACTAAACTTAAAGCAAAAGTAAGAATAAAAAAAGGCACAACAAATAAACCCATCATTCCATAAGCAGGGTTAAAAAATAATTTTTTATATTTCCACATTGTTTGGAAACCACCAAGATTCCATCTTAATCTCTGTCTCCACCACACTTTAATCTTAGATGGAACTGTCGTATAAACCTTTGCTCTTAAGTCAATTCTAACCTTCTTATTATGACTTAATATTTTCCAAGTAGCCTCGATATCTTCAGTCAGATTATTTGTATCAAATCCACCATAACTAATAAAAGACTCCCTATGATATATGCTCAATGGCCCAGGAGCAACATAAATTCCTTCAATATACTGCAATAATTTTCTACCCCAAGCAATAACTGCATATTCAATTGCTTGCAGTTTTTCAATTAATTTTTTTCTATTCTTAACCAAAATAGCAGAAGTAACTGCAACAACATCTTTCTCTTCAAGATAAGCAACCATATCTCTTAATGCAGTTTTTACTGGATAAGAATCAGCATCAATAACTGCAAGATATTCATTTTTTGCAAGTTTTATAGCTTGATTCATAGAATCTGCTTTGCCTGAATTTGGTTTATCAAAAATTCTTATCTTATCCTTAAACTTCTTCATCTCTGCTAAAGTATTATCTGTACTTCCATCATTAATTGCAATTATTTCTATTTTATCTTGAGGATAATCTGAATCTAAAACCGCCTGAATTGTATCGGCTATTGTGCCTCCTTCATTCCACGCAGGAATTAAAACACTTAACGTAGGGAATTTTGTAGCTTTTCTTTCCTCATCCAAATTACCCCTATTTTTAAAAAAAAGAATTAAAAACAAAGAAGACATATACAAAGAAATAGAAATAAAAAATAAATAGACATAAGTCAAAAACTCCACTATACTTCACCCGGAGTCAGTTTTCCTTTCAATTCTTCTTCAACAACATCAAAGTAATCATAGAACCTCTGAGTTAATTTCAAAAGTTTGGTTCTCCCAAATTTCTCAGAAACAACAAACCCCTCTTCTTTTAATTTTCTAATATGGTCGTAAGCTTTATTTCCTCTAAAACCAATTATGTCTGACTGAACTGCTGGCTGTCTGTAAGCGACCATTGCCAATGTTTCTTGTGTTGGCTTATCTAATTCTGCATCACTCAACAATTTCTCAGTCAAATACAAATACTCTTTCTTAATATTGAGTTTCCACCTATTCTTCTCATCTTTAATTATTTCCAATGCAGTTTCTCTTTTATTGTACTCATCACCCAACTCATCAAGCATCTGCCTTATTACTCCTGAGCTACCAATACCACATAATCTACCAATTTCCTCCAAATTAAGAAATCTACCTGTAGTGAACAATACAGCTTCAACCTTATCTCTGTGTTCATTCATAACCTAGAAAAACCATTTATCAATTTATAAAGATTATCAAAAACGTAATAAACTATTAAATAGGAACTTTTACTATGAGAGAATTCATTTATTTTTCAAAATCGGCATCAACAACAGGTAATTTCAAAGATTTAATGAAAGCAGGAAGGATGGATATAGTAATCCATTCAATAATAGCATCTTTATTTATCTCAAAGCAAATGCGCCAAGATGTAAAGCTTCACTTAGTTTTCTATGGTAAACCAACACCACCAAGACATATTGAATTAGAAACTTCAGAAGAATTAAATAACATACTCTCAAAAAAAGATGTAGCAGGGTTAATCAAAAGAATATTATTCAAATATAGAGAAGGTAAAAAAGTTAGAGCATTTCCTTCATGTTATATCGAAAAAAAATCATTAACAGATTTGATCAAAGAACTAAAAAAAGAAAATAAAGAAATATTTATTTTAGACAAAAAAGGAGAAAACCTTAGAAATCTAAAAATTCCAGATAACTCTGTTTTCCTTTTAGGAGATCACGATGGTTTACCTAAAAACGAATTAAGAAGATTAAAAAAAGAGTCAACAAAAACTTCATTGGGACCAAAAACCTATTTTGCATCACAATCAATAGTTATTCTACAAAACGAATTAGATATAAGAGAAAAATAAAAAAGAATTTAATTATTTAGGCATAATTTTCAGTCATTACTATGCAACAATCGGTTGGACCACCCATTCCATAGTCAGAACAAGGAAATTCGCATACAACATTCCCATAGTCATCCAAAGACTGATCCAAAAAAGATATTGATTTTGTTATTTTTCCTGCTCCCTCTTCAAAGCTCAAATAAGCTCCATCTGAAATCAAACTCTTCAAAGAATCAACATTTATATAACAACCATCACTTCCCAAAGGAGGCCTAACATCAACTACTTTATAATTTTCACCTGAAACTGAAAGAGTAGAACCTATCAAATTAGAACCCTCAATTACACCGCTCCCCGTTTCAGAAAACTTTTTATCCACAGATAATTTTGGACTCAATTCATCACCAAAAAACATAAAGATAGAAACTGCAACAACAACTACAATAGATATTGCAATAAAAGAGTGCTTTTTTTTCATAAATATAATCACCTCAAGAAAATCTTGATATCTTAATATATATATCTTTCTAAACTAAACTTTATACCTAAGAATTGCTACAACGCCACCAAAATCTCTTATCTGCCTACCTTCAGTAGTATCAGAAGAAACAACATTCACCTTGGCACCAGTTGCTTCGGCTTTCTCCTCAAGATTTTCCATTTCTTCATCACTTAAATCCTCACTAAGAATTAAAACATCAACAGCAGCACGATTAAGAGCATCTAAAACATCTTTTTTCTTATATGCAGCCTTGCCCCCTCCCTTTGTAGAGAGTGCATAAAAGAATTTATCAATAATTTTCTTTTCTTCAACTACTTCTTCATTAGCCAACAAATCATGGCTCTTATCAACTAATTCATTCAAACCAAAAGCACCAGTATAACTCAAATCTTTCATACCGAGAACTTTCTCCCTAACTCTGGTTTGTAAATAATCCCCATTCAAAAAATCTTCCTTACTTGGACCAGGACCACCAACAATAACTCCTTTAACATCTTTGTCTGAAAATTCTTTGTTAGCAGTCTCAGCAACTCTTTTAAAAAAATTATGGGCTGCTTCCTCCCTAAGTCTAGCATATCTCTGCTGACTATTATGAACTAAAACACAATTAGCTACAAAATTCTGATTTTTGACAGAAATATCCACCATAGAAACTTTATTCTCAGAAATTTCAATACTTTTTATTTTAACAGGAATCAAATTATGGCTCACAACAAATTTTAATTTTTCATATAGCTCTTTATTCTCGAGTTTTACCTTCTCCATAAAATTCTTCTTGAAAACCTGCTTACCCATCTCTCTTCTATTGTAAAAAAAATGAGAAACATTAGAAAAATTTTCCTTCAAATAACCATAATCTTCCAACAATTTTCTAATTTCTTTTCCAGTTTTGATTATTTGCCTAACATTAGATTTTATTCCTCTTTTATCCAACAATAACCCAAGCTTCCCAATCTTTTCAGAAAAACTAAATCCAATAAATTCTTTAAAATATTTCAAAGATTCTTTCTCAGTAATTCTCAAAGTATATCTATAATTATCGCTATAAGGATTTCTTTCATTATTATACTCCCCAAATCCAGAAATAATTCCAAACCTTAACAAGGCCATTTGCACTTGTCTAATTAAATATTTATTATTCATCCCAATAGACAATTCTTCAGCCGTAACATATCCCTCAGCATCAAATAACCCCCTTAAAAACCCTGCCAAAATTTCATTAGGGGATCTCAAAATTTTCTTGGGAACTTCAGAATTTAAAGCTTTATCAATTTCGGGAAACTCCTTAACAACAAAATCATGTAAATCTTTGTTATATATCCTAATTTCATAATAATTTTTAGCTTCTCGAAACTTAACTTTAACATCTAAATTAAACAAGTTGCTAAAAAAATCTCTATAATAATTTGCTAATTCCTTATTCTGCTCATAAAAAACTAATCTATTTGTATCTGGATTTCCATCTCCCAAGTAATATCCTAAAAATTGAGCAAATTTTTGATCTAAAACTTTAAAATCTTTAAACAATATCTCTTGAATTTCTCCTTTAACATCAATTCTTTCTGGCATCAACAAAAAATCGCCTTCTTTCAACTCTTCTGCTTCTTTCTCAACAATTCCTTCATCTGTTCTAACAAAAAAAGTATGTTCCAAAGAAGACTCAATTTCCAATCTTGGATTTTTAGTAATTATCTTCGCAACTTTTTTTTCAGAATCCCATTTATCTGTAATCGCAGAATCAATTAAAGAGCCATCTTCTAGTTCAACACTTTTCACAACATAAGGATTGTGTAAATTTCCAATTTTCTCAATATCACCATCACAAATTTGAACAACAGAATCAGGAACTAAACACTGCCCACCTTTAGTTGTCTTACCAGGAACATCAGATGTATGATTTGCAATCTCAACAACACTAGAGCCCCTTAACAAACCAATAGT
>CAYYUK010000009.1:0-18132 GCA_964474895.1 Candidatus Woesearchaeota archaeon | reverse complement strand
AAAGATGAAAACAATAATCGTGTTGAGTTTTAAAGATTTTAGAAAATGGTTAACAAAAAATCATGATAAAGAAAATAAAGTTTCTCTAGTTTTATATAAAAAACATACAGGCAAATCATCTCCATCACACAAGGAGTTAATGGAAGAAGCTATTTGTTTTGGTTGGATTGATACTACTGTAAAAAGATTTGATGAAAATAAATATATTAGAAATTTTAGTAAAAGAAATAATAATAGTAAATGGAGTGACAATACACAAAATTATGCTAAAGAGTTAATTAAACAGAAAAGAATGACTCCAACTGGTTTAAAATTTTATAAAGAAGGTTTGAAAAGGCCCACTCATGATTTTGGAATTCCGAAAAATCCAGATATACCTCTTGAATTAAAGATAGGTCTAAATAAAAATAAAAAAGCTAGAAAAAATTTTGATAGTTTTCCTGCATCTACAAAAAAAATGATTTATAGGTGGATTTTGAGGGGAAAACGTGAAGAAACTAAATCTAAGAGAATAAGGATTACCGTTGAAAAAGCGGAAATTGGAAGTAAAGATATTTTTGAAACACAGAAAATAAAATAGGAAGAAAAACTATTTTTAATTATCTTTTACTAAAACTTTTGCTTATAGATTCATTCCAGAATTCGGGTAGTCCAGATTTAATGACTCCTTCAAAATCATCAGAGAGTATGTATGAATAATTTTTCTTTTCATTATTAATCATTTCAAATTCTTTTGAGACTTTACCAAATATATCTTGTAAACCCTTTCTTTCAAATCTTGTTTGTAATAGTGAAGGTTCTTTGAAGATTAAAATGTCACAAAGTCTTAGAACATTTAAATCAAGCATTCCAGAGTTTTGAGTTACAAAGATCAAGGAAAGATTTTTGTGTCTGGCTATTGCAAGTAATGAAGCCAAAAATTTATTTGCTTTATTCATTGATTCTCTTGATGAAAAGGAGATTCCAGCTTCATCTACCAATACCAATGAGTTGTTTGGAATCATTTCAATATTATCTACTTTTTTAACCCATCTAGGAACTTTTGATGAACCAAATCCAAGTACATATGGATTTTTGTTTAAAGTTTTTCCTGCTTCGATTAATTTCATTCCTAACGCAGTCTTCCCAGCGCCCCTTCTACCAAGGATTAACATGATTAGTGATGTATCTCTAAAATTTTTAATGAACTCTGTGAAATCTCCTTTTATTTCAGAATGTATTTCAAAACTTGTAAGTGCTTGATTTAGTTTGCTTATTCTTTCTTCACTTATTTTAATTTCTTTTTCTTTTTTTAATCTTTTTATTAATTTAAACATGATTAGAATATGGAATATGTGTTTATAATAATTTATGTTTTTACAGTAAGTTATTTAAATGAGCCTTCTTTTAAATTTTAAAATGGAAAGAACTTTAGTTTTATTGAAGCCCGATTGTGTGCAAAGATGTTTTATGGGTAGAGTTATTCAGAGGTTTGAAGATGCAGGATTTACTATTGTTGGTATGAAAATGGTGTGGGCTGATGAGAATTTGGCAGGAAAACATTATGGTGAAGATATCACTAAGAGAAGGGGTGCAAAAGTAAGGAGTGCTATGATTAAGTTTCTTAGAGAAGGACCTGTTGTTGCTATTGCTTTAGAGGGTATTGATGTTATTGAGAATGTTAGGAAGATAGTTGGTGGAACCGAACCTAAAAGTGCTAATCCCGGAACTATTCGTGGCGATTTTTCACATATGAGTTTTAAACATGCAGATAGTGTTGGTAAAGGAGTTCCTAATTTAATTCATGCTTCTGGAAATTCTAGTGATGCTAAGAAAGAATTGAAGTTGTGGTTTAAAGATAAAGAATTACATTCGTACACTACAGTTCATGATTTGCATGTGTATTAGCTTGGTTGTTGAGAAACATTATAGAATCCTATCAAATATGGATATATTTTTCCTTCAATCAGATCTAACTCGTGCAAGAGCATGTGGATCGCATTTGCACTACATTTTTTAGCTTTACGGGAAATTGTCCTTTGAAATCTGGCTTCTGCTTTGTAGTAATTTGATAGAACTGGTATATTTAGTCTGTCGAAGATTGTTTCGTTAATATTTGGTGAGTCAAAGGTTAAAGGCCCTTCCAAACATCCTTCTTTTTTTAAGTTCAAAAGTTCTGTGTCTGTTAATTCTATTAAGTTACCCATAAAGAACTGACAGGTGAATTGAAATTTATAAGCTTTTTTATAAACCAAAAGTCTTTTCGAATTCTTTCATTTCTCTAATCTTTTGTGAGAAGATATATCCTTTTTCTGTTAGAACTATGAATTTAGATTTCTTTTCTTCTATTTTTTTTATTAATTGTTTTTCCATTAATTCTTCTAAATAAGCGTTCATTTGTATGTGGGACAGGTTTGCCTTGTACATCAAATGAGTAGGCTTTATTTTCCCATTTTTTAATTGAACGGACATAATCATATCATGTATTATATCTGTTCTACTTCTTTTTCTTTCCATGATTAACGACCACTGTTAGAGTTAGTAATAATATTGAAAATCCCAATAATTGTACTATTTCTGCAATTATGAAAAACATTGGATTAACTGTTAGGAACATGAAGAATATGTGACTTATTGCTATTATTGTGAATGCATAGAAAAGCATTTTTGTATTTCTGTTTTTTGTTTCAAAGTATTTTTTTAGATAGATAAGGGAAATGAATCCAGTTAGGAATAAAGCTGTTAAATGGAATATTTGAAAGTTTAAGTTGCTTAAATATGTTGAGAGTAAGATTAAGTATGACACTAGGAAGATATTTGCTTTTGAGCGATCTTTTTGGTATATGCTATAAAGGAAGTATAGTCCTAAAAGATGTAATAGTGCAAATCCTGAATATGTAAGTACTGAAAAGATGTTGAAACTTCTTACTACTTCTAATGTTGAGACCACTACTCCGTGTTGTATATCATTACTTGTGTTGTAATAAACTGTAAGATTTGTAAATAATTTGAATAAAAATGATAAACAAATAACAAAGAATGCTCCTGCCAAATGTAGATATCCTTTATTGCTTCTGTTTAATTTGTAGTAATTGTAGCTATAGTAGCTAATTGCTAGCAAAACTATGAATGCTATAAAATCAATTATAATAGACGGTAAATAGAACCATTCAGGTCCAAACTTAATTGGTATCATCTAGAAGTGGGAACTTGATTTTGATTTAAAAGATTTGTGTAATTACTTACCCGTAATAGATTTTCTTTGGAAAGACTTATAAATTATTTATTGGTCCCCTTTGAGTATGAAAGTTAGAAGTGAAGGTGTTTTTGAAGAGGATTCTGTTGTTTCCAATCTTTTGGATAGGATGGAAGAAATTTCTTTAACTTTTTGGTCTGAGGATTTAGATAATAAGGGCAAAGAGGAGAATATTTATCAGTTTGATTATCTTGATTTTGTTAGTAGATTTCATGTTTATCATAGTGTTGATGAAGGAAGTTTGGGATATAGATTGACAGCACATGATAAGGCAGGAACTACAGGAATATTGGGAAAGTATGAACTAGAAAATATTGGCACTATAACAGTTGATTTGTCTGAGGTTTCTTTTGAAGATAAGACAGTTGTTAGATTAAGAGATCTGCATGGAAGGCTGGAAGAGCATTTTAAGAAGATAGATGAACATAGAGCAGAGGCTAAAAAGGTTGAGATTGAAAATGCTAGTGAAAATTATATCCGTTCTTTAAGAGATCTGTCTGCTTAAATATCTTGTGTAATTCTCTACTTTATTTTAGTACTTAATTCTTTTTTCATTGGTTATTAATAAAGGATTTTCTATAATTGTTTTGAGGTGATTATTGATGGCTCTTAAGCTTAAAAAATTATCATTTTTGAACGATGACGAAATAGGATATTTGTATTATTTGAGAGATAAACTAGTGAACGGGCTGAAATGGAAGGCTAAATTTGCCGAATCCGTTAATTATATTAATTTGGAGCAACTATGAATATAGGGGGTGTTAATCGTGTTTCCTACTGATGAAATGGTTTGGGAAGATGATAGTTTTGAGGACGAATTGAGAGATATAAAGAGAAGATTAAATGATGACGAAATATAACAATAGTTATTGAGATCTAATTGATGAGATTTAGATGGAATGTTCTATATCTAAGGAGCTCTTTCTTGTTCTTCTTGAGCTTCTTTTGGAGGTTCCAAACTTACACCCAGATCTTCTAGTGCTTTTTTATGTGCCTGTATTAATTGATCCACTACAGACAAGAGTTGCATAAGTCCTTCTCTCTCTTTTATTAAAGTTGCCAGAGAACCTTTATGATATCCAATTGTTTCTTCTTTTTCCATTTTATTTGTATTTTGCTATTTGTTTTAGAATTGCTTGTGTTATAAAGTCTTCTTCATCTGTGAATATCCTTGTTGTTTTTACTATTGTTCTAATGTTGTCTACTAGTTGTTTTGGTAATTCTATTTTTTCTATTTCCATTTTTGATTAGAGTTGGTTTGTTGTTTATAAAAATTCTGGTTTTTATTGTGGTTTTGTGTAAATTTAGTAAAATGGCCATACAGAGTGTCCAAACTGAATTAGAAGATCTATTTTCATTTCTTTTAATCCTAATGGTGTGTCGCAGGCTCCGTAGCAATCCCCTGCCCAAATTATTATTTCTGCTTCTGTTTTTTGTTTTAGTTCGTTTACTATGTTTGTAGCTTCAGGTTTTAGACCGTCTGGTAATTGGATGCAGACCGTTTTTGCTTTGTTTTTCTTAATTTCTTCTGCTACTTTTTCTAGTTCTAAGTCGTAATTCATTTTTCTTCATATAAATCTGTTAAATTTAATTCAAAACCAACACAGGGCATTTCTAGTTCAAAATTATTTAAAACTTCTGGGTTAATTTCTCCGATATAAGCAATTCCTTTTTCTTTTGCATACACTCTTGCAACCCTTCCATCAATGAAAGAATCGTGTTCTGTTTCTTTTATTTCGTATTTTATTCCCAATTGATCTAGTAAAGATTCTAGGATTTGTCTAGCTTCTGTGTAGTTTGCATCTTTGTGTGAAATTAATACTGAAACTCTTGATTTTTCTTCTGGTGTGAAAACTGTTCCAATTTCAAATATTTTTTGTGGATATTCATATTGTCTATTGTTTTTTAGTACTTCAAGTGAGGAAGGCATCATCCAAGCTCTTAGGGCGTTGTAATCTTCATTTAGTGCGTTTGCTATTTTTACCAACTTTAAATCTGCTTTCATATTTTTGTTTTGAACTTTTTCTGATGTTAGATTGTAAGTGTTTGTTTCTATTAATCCAAAACCTGTTAGAATATTTGCTATTTTGTTCTTGAACTTTTCAAATTCGTTTTCTTTTGCTATTGTAGAAACGTTTGGTATTTCTGCTTCAAAATTTTCGTATCCGTACGCGATTGCTATTTCTTCTGCTATGTCTATTTCGTGTAGAATATCTGTTCTGTAAGCTGGAATTAGAACGTAAGGTTTTTTGTAATCTAAACCCATCTTTTGCAGTAAATCGTAAATGTTTTTCTCTGTTAAATTTAATCCTAGTCTTTTGCTTAAGTAGACTGGGCTGACCTTAATTTTATTTGGTTCTAAGTTGGGATATTTTTTGTTTCCTATTTTTACCGGATAAATCTTTCCACCCCTGTCTGCTAAGCTTGTTACAATTATATTTAGTGCCTGTTCAATTGCGTTTTGGTCCGTTCCCGTAACATCTATGAATAAATTCTTTGTTTTCTCTGTTACTTTGGTTTCTTCTGAATTAATTACAGGTGGCATTGATAGAACTTGGTTGTTTGCATCTAACCAAATTGGACATTCATCAAAATCTTCTAGCAAATGTTTGAAAATTATTCCTTTTGGATGTTTTTCTAGTATTTCTAGTAAAGTGTGTTCATCATTTGTTTCTAAAGGTGTGAACTTGAAATCTTTTGGTTTAGTTGTGTATGTTAATGGGAATTTTATTGTGTCTAGATCGTATACTCCTATTGAAACTTTTTTTCTGTTTCTCCCATGCGTTGTATGAAGTTTTTCTTGAACTTGCATTAATGATTTTATTGTTGGATCGTCAAGTTTTATGTTCTTTATTATTGCGCTTACTGCGAAAGGTCTAACTTTTTCTACTTTTTTATCTATAATTGCTTCATAGTTTGAAGATTCTAATTTGTATTTTCTTAATCCTTTTTTGGTTCCTGTAAATGATGCTAAGGCCTTTGCGAAACCTTCTGCAGAGAGCATATCCGGTCTATTTGGGAAAATTTCTACAGTTATTTCTTCGTTAGTTACTTCTTCTAAATCTGTTCCAAGCATAGAAATTCTATCTTTTAGTTCTTCATCCGGAAGTTTCTTTCCCATAAGATCAAATAAATCTTTTTTGTCTATTGTTATTGTTGGCATTTTAGTTCCATTTACATTGGTTTTCTACGCAACCACAAGTTAGGTTGTAGTCTAGATGGTTATAGCATTCATTCCACTCACAAGTTGTTGTAATTGGCTCTTGTACGTTACTCTGACATACTTGTAGTGAACATCCTGTTCTTGAGCAGTCTTCGTCTATATTGCAAAATCCGAGAGTTGATTCTCCGCAAAAAGGTTCTTGTTCTTCAACTACTGTACATGCAGAGATTAGTACCAAAGCTACGATTAAGATTATTTTCATATCCATGTTTTTATTTCCTTTAATTGTTTTAGATCATTTTTGTATAAATCTCTAATATCTTTTAATTCGTTGTACATCATGACTATTCTATCAAATCCAGGCCCCCATGCCAATACTGGAATATCTTTTCCTAGTAATGGTTTAATTACTTCTGGTCTAAAAATTCCTGCTCCTCCGAGTTCTATCCAGGTTTTCTTTTCAGGAACGTATGCATCTATTTCTAGAGATGGTTCTGTATATGGGAAGTATGCAGGTCTAAATCTGACTTTTTCGTATCCCATTTTCTGGAAGAATTGTTTTAAGTATCCTAAAAGATGTTTGAAGTTTGCATTTGGATCTATAACTATTCCTTCTGTTTGGTTGAATTCGAATAAGTGACTCCAATCTAGAGCTTCATTTCTGTAGTTTCTTCCAATTGCAAAGTATTTTTTTGGTAAATCTTTTTCTTCTAACTTTGAAATTGTTTTTGCCGAAAGTACAGTTGTGTGTGTTCTGAGTACTAATTTTTTTGCTTCTTCTTCCGACCAATTGTATTTCCAAGATTTTTCGTGCTGTTTTTTTACTTTATCCTTAAAATTTGATGGTAATCCTCCCGTACCTTTTATGAAGAATGTATCTTGCATTTCTCTTACTGGATGATCTTGTGCCGTGAATAAAGCGTCGAAGTTCCAAAAGCTTGTATTGATTATGTTTCCAGTCATTTCTTCGAAACCCATATCTAACCAAATTTGCTTAGCTCTGTCTATTGATTCGTTTACGAAATGTCTTTTTCCTGGATAAATTTTTGGAACATTTATTTCTACGTCATATCTTCTGAACTTTTTATTTCTCCAAGTTTGGTTTTTTAACATACTAGAAGTTAGATTTTCGATTAAGTTTGGATTTATTTTTGTTTTTAGTAGATCTCTTCCTAAATCTGTTAATTTTGTTGTTAGAAGTTTTTTTGTTTCTGTTTTTATTAATCCTTTTCTTGAAGTTAGTTCTTTAATTATTTCTTTTTGTTTCTTTGTTATATCTTCTTTTTTTATTGGTAATTGTTTTAATAATTCTTCTTCTGGAAATTTTAGTTTCTTTCCTTCGTTTGTTATCTTTATTTTTCCTTTTAGTATGAAGTTTATGGCTTTTTTTCTTTTTAGAAGTCCCAAGCAAACGTTTATTTCTTCTTTTGTTAATTTTGCTTTATCTTTAATTTCGTTCAATGTTAAAGGTTCAGTTAATGATTTTAGAAATCTTTTTTCGGGTAATTCTGTTTCTAAGTATTCTTTACCATTTTCTGCTAGTTCTAGTATTTCTGTTTCTGATTTTTCTATTTTTACTAGCTTTTTGTTTTCTAACCATTGGAGAGCTCTTGTTACTTCAATTTCTTTTAGTTCTGTTGCTTCTTGAATGTCTTTTAGAGAATTTTTAGTCTTTAGAACTGGTAATACTTTCCTTTCTAACGGTGTTAGTTTCTCTCCAAGTATTTCTAGGTTAGTCATAGATATGTGATTGCCTTGGATAATTTAAAAGTTTTGGGGTTTGGAAAAGTTTTTAAATTAAAACTTATTTGCGTTATGATGACAGATTTTAGTATTAGGTATCATGTTATTATTTATCAGGATATGCAAGGCAAATATATAACCCATGTTAGAAATAGGGCTAAACCTGAAAATAGAATTTCTTTAAGTGGCAGAAATTTAGATTCTACCATGGAAAGGGTTGCTAAGGAAATAAAGAGTAGAGAGATAAATGAAAAACATATACAGGGACATGAGCCAAGAGTAAGGTTAACTACCCAAATTAGTGATGAAAAGGTCATTAAAGGACACTCTAGACTTAAGATTCATGATTTAGTATTCTATGGCACCCTTTTGGAATCTACATTAGTTTCTGGTGAAGAACCAACTTATTTTGAACTTGTTGATGATTTAGATCCAGATGCAGAAGTTAATGGGGAAGGGCATGTTTCTCCAGAAAGACAGAGAGATTTTTTTGAGAAAAGAAGTAGATTATTTCAAGGGCAGTCTTTATTTGAATTGGATGATATGGCCTTTCCGGATGATGATTGGGGAGATTAATTAATTTTTTCTATTTTTATCGCTAATACTGGACAAACAGATACTGCTTCTTTGTTAATGTTTAGGTCTTTTTCATCAACTATTAATTCGAATTTCTTTGTTTCTTTGTTGAATTTTGCACCTTTCAGGTCTACTTTTCCATCTTTTGAAAGTTCCCAGAATTCTGGAGCTACTACATTGCAAGAAAGTGCTCCAATACAAGATTCTCTATCAAAGATTATTTTGTATTTAGTCATGTTTATTTAATGTAAATCTGACTTATAAAAATTAGTATAAATAATTATATAAACAACATCTAATCAATAATTCTTATGATAATAAAGAGAGTTAAAGCAAAGAAAATAAAAAATTCTAGGGGAGAAGAGACGATAAAGGTTTTTGTCAAATCTGATACTGGAAAAGGCGAAGCTTCAGCTCCTTCTGGTGCTAGTAAAGGTAAGCATGCTGTTAAGGATTTTGTTGGTTCTGTTGATGATTCTATCAAATTTTTAAAAAATTGTAACGAATTAGTTGGTTTAGAAATTAATTCTTTTGATGATTTGGATAAAGTTGAGAAAATAGTTGATAAGGAAAAATATGGTAGTAATACTGTTATTGCTTTGGAGTATGCGATTCTGAAAGCTCTTGGTTCAATTTGGAAGCTTTTGAATCCTAAAGTTAGAAAGATTTCTAGACCTTTAAGTAATATTATTGGTGGCGGCGCCCATTTTAAGGGGAAAGGAACCGATATACAAGAATTTTTGGTCTATCCTGTTGGAGCTATGAAAATAAGTGAGGCTGTAAAAGCAAATAGTTTGATACATAGTAAGGTTTCTAAGAAATTGAGAGAAGTTTGTTCTGATTTTTCTGGTGAAGTTACTGATGAAGGTGCTTGGGCTCCTAATTTAAACAATTATGGGGCTCTTGATTTATTATCTGAAATTGCTAAAGAAGTTTCCAGGGAAGTTGGTTTTAATATTAGAATTGGATTGGATATTGCTGCTTCTAGTTTGTGGGATGGGAAAAAATATGTTTATAAGAATTTTAGTAAAGATGAAAATGAGAAAAGTTTAGATAAAAAAGGCCAAATTAAATTTGTTTCTGAATTGATTGAAAAATATGATTTATTGTATGTTGAAGATCCATTACATGAAGATGATTTTTCTGGCTTTGGAACTTTAACTAAGAAGTTCGGGAAAAAATGTATGATTGTTGGTGATGATCTAGTTGTTACAAGTTTGGAGAGATTGAAAAAAGCTGGAAAATCTATTAATGGAGTTATTGTAAAGCCAAATCAGATTGGTTCTTTGATTGAAACTAAGAAATTTGTTGATTATGCTAAGGAGAAAAAAATGTATTTGATTGTTTCCCATAGGAGTGGAGAGACTATTGATGCTTCTATATCTCATTTAGCTATTGGTTGGGAAATCTCTATGATTAAATGCGGGATTTATGGGTCTGAAAGAATTTCTAAGTTGGATGAGTTGAGGAATATTGCTAGAGAAATTAGATCTGAGAAATGAACATTTCTGATAATCAGTGTTCTTTAAAGAAGTTCATTATAAACATCAATGTATTGGTTGGCGACTTTTTGCGGGGAATATTTATTAATAATACCTGTTTTACCGCTCGCAGTTCTTTCGGCCACTAATTCCGGATTTTCTACAAAAAAAGAAAATGCTTGGACAATTCCATCAACACTAACATCTTTGATAGCAACACCATAAGGAGTAGTTTCATCTAGATTATAGATACCACGAAGGGTTGGGATATATGATATTGCTATGGGGCAACTAATAGCAAGAGCTTTCGAAATAGCTAGATTAAAAGATTCATAATTGCTTGGAGCGAATTGAATTCCTCCTGTTCTTCTTGTTGCTTCTTGATACGCTGCAACTGTAATTTCGTCAACCCACCCAGCAAAAGATACATTTTGGTTATCTATTCCTAAGTGTTCTTTTAAAACTGATATTTCTCCATTTCCAGAGGAATTTTCATCTCCAACAAATACAAGTCTCGTTTCTGGATATAGTTTTCTAATTTTATTATATGCTTCTGCTAGTAGGTGTGTACCTTTCTCTTGAGAAATCCTTCCTACATAGAGAATTACTCTTTCTCCTGACGGACTGATTTTTTCTTGTATTTCATTAACAGTTTTTTCATTCGGTTGTACAATTGTTACAAGATTAGGAAGAACAGATATACGAGAAAAATATTGTGGAGAATCTCTGAAAATATCACAAAAAGTTGATTCACCTTGTGGAGTTAAGTGAATAATCCCGTCAACGTGTGGAAGAATATCTCTTTGTGCTTTTTCTTCGCTGGGAAGATAACTATGGAATGTATGGACTACACCACCATCAAAATGTTTTTTAAGATCAGCAATACCCTCGCTATCTAGACGTGACATTGGTGCCCATGCCCAGCTGTGAGAGTGCAAAATATCATAAGATAATCCTTCTTTTGTTGCGAATTTTAAAAATGATTCCAATCCATTGAAACTTTGGGAGTTTCCATTATTTGAAGAAAAGTTATGTTCTCTTTTATTTGGCCATCCTGAAAGATGGTCAACTTTTATTCCTTCTTGTCTTAGTGCATCAGCCATTTCTAGTTGTGCTTTAGAAACACCACACCTTCTTTCTAATGGAATTCCTAGGAATAATACACTATCTAACGTTTTTTTTTCGTTCATGGCGCGTTTAGCATTTAAAAATTATATAAGTCTTTCTAAAAATTTAAAGAAAAACTTTATAAACTGATTAATTTGCTCAATTCTAATATGGCTGAAGAAAATATGTTGGTTCCATTGGATGATTATTTAAAATCAGGTTTACACATAGGTACCAAGTTTAGAACTGCATTTATGGCTAAATTTATTTACAAGGTTAGACCAGATGGACTATCTATTTTGAATTTAGAAGAAGTAAACAAAAGAATTGATTTGGCGTCAAAGATGCTTTCTAGTTATGATCCTAAAGAAATTTTAATTGTTTGTAGAAGGGAGAATGGGTTTAGTGCAGTTAAATTGTTTTCAAAAATAACTGGTGTTGATGTTGTTTCTGGAAGATATAGGCCTGGCCTTTTAACTAATGTTGAATTAGAAGATTTTATTGAAAAAAAATTGATTTTAGTTTGTGATCCAATTCCAGATAAGAATGTAGTTGAAGATGCTGCAAAGTTGGGAATTCCTGTTATTGCATTATGCGACACAAATAATGAATGTTCCAATATTGATTTAGTTGTTGCTTGTAATAATAAAGGAAAGAAAAGTTTAGGTTTGATCTTTTATATTTTTGCTAGAAGTTATTCTTTAGCTAAAGGTTTAATAAAATCTGAAAAAGATTTTAAATATGAGATAGATAATTTTGTTGGTGAGTAATTCTTATTGTTGTTAGTTTGTAGTAATTTATTTAAAAAAATTAAATATTATTGTTTTGAAGGCTTCGCCTGTAAAGAATAACAATTCTTATTCCCCCCAATTATTCTTCTTCGTATCCTTCCATGAAACCTTCCTCTTCAGGCGAGATTTCATCATCATCGACTCTAGATTCTCTTCCTCTTTTGTTGTATACGTTGTCTTCTTTTAGCGAAGGATCCTCTTCGAAGTCTTCCAATTCAGGTTCTTCGTTAAACTCTTCAACCATAATTTTGACCTTTTTATTGTCATATAAAAGTATTTCGATATTTCAGAAATGTTTAAAAACACTTATTGTAATTTTTGTTTATGATTTATAAAGTCTACCTTGACAGAAAGCTTATTTCTTCAAAATGTAGATTATTTGACACAGTTTTTTCTAACTTTAGAGGGTTAATGTTTAGAAGACTAGGTTCTAAAAATTCTGTCCTTTTGAAGTCTAAAAGAGAAGGCAGACTTACAACTGCAATTCATATGTTTTTTGTTTTTTATTCTCTTGATATTGTTTGGCTAGATTCTAGAATGAATGTTGTTGATGTGAAAAGAGTTCGTCCGTTTACACCATATGTAGCGTCTAAAAAATCTGCTAAGTATGTTTTAGAGATAAAAGATTCAAGTGGTCTTAAACTTGGAGATAAACTTAGGTTAGTACCCTTTTCTTGAATATTTGCCAAGACTTCTTTAATGAAATGTGCAAGATTAAACTTATTCCTACTACTATGAAAAATATTCCTGGAATTATCGGAAGTGCTAGCCCTGCAACACCAGTTAGTAAAAAGATTATTCCTAAAATTAATTGTAAGATTCCTAAGATCATGTTTCTTTTTTATTTCGGTAGTTTTTTAAGTTTACTATTTCATTTATTTTCATGAACTTTTTATTTAAGTTGATAAAGGGAGTTTTTGGATTCTTTTTTGGAATTGTTAAATTTATAGTTAGCCCTATTTTAATTGGATTAGTTGTCTTGGTTGGCCTTGTTTTCTTGGGATTTTATTTCTTTTCTGGGGTAGGAGTTGTTTATAGTCCAGATTGTGTTGAAGTTAATTTAAGTGAAAGTATTGATGCATGGGATAGTTTAGTTTTGAAGGAAGAATTGGAGAACAATGTTAATTATGGAGACTATAATTATTCAGGGGTGGACTTTTTTGGATATGATGTTTTACTTGGTTTGAAATGTAAGATTGGTTCTGAAGAAGGACAAAATTTTAATTATTGTTATTTAGATAAGAGAATAGAAGTTATTAAAACAGATTTGGAAGGAAATATTTTGGATGATAAGAAAATTGGTTTGATTTTTGATGTTGAAAATAATTTAGTTGGTGCTTATTGTTGAAATGTTTAATGGAAACCTATTTAAATAAACTAAGCGAGATTTTATCCATATGAGAATAGAGATTATTGGTGTTGGCGGTTATAACGAAGTCGGAAAAAATATGACTGTCGTTAAGGTTGGGGATGAAGCTGTAATTCTTGATATCGGATTATACTTACCTAGTATAGTTGATTTTGATGAATCTGGCGGAGATAGAAGAAATTTGACTCCAAAGGGATTGCAAAGAATAGGTGCCATTCCTGATGATTCTATTGTAAATTCTTATGGTGATAATGTTAAGGCCATTGTTTCTTCACATTGCCATTTGGACCATATTGGCGCCATTCCTTATTTAGAAGACAAATATAAATGTCCAATTATTGGTACCCCATATACTATCGAAGTTCTTAGAAGTTTGGCAAGAGATGAAAGAATTAATTTGAAAAATAAATTGTTGCCTACTAAAACTGGAACTATTGTTAAAGTTTCCAAAAATATTGGTGTTGAATTGATTGCGGTATCTCATTCTACTTTAGATGCTGCGATTATTGCTATACATACTCCTGAAGGGGTTATAATTTATACAAATGATTTCAAACTTGATAATAAACCTTTTTTAGGTAATAAGCCAAATATGAAGAGACTGAAAGAGTTAGGTAATAGTGGAAAAGTTCTTGCTCTTATTGTTGATTCTTTGTATTCTAGTAGGGCAGGGAAAACTCCTTCTGAAAGTGTTGCTAGGGAAATGTTGAAAGATGTTATGTTGGGTGCTGAAAATAGTGGACATGCTATGCTTTTTACTAGCTTTGCAAGTCATATGTCTAGATTGAAAAGTGCAATAGAATTTGGTAAGAAACTAGATAGGAAGATTGTGTTTTTAGGTCGTTCTTTGGCTAAGTATACAAAAGCCGCAGAAGCTATTGGTTTGGTTGATTTTAGTAAAGATGTTGAGATAACTACTTATTCTAAACAAGTTGTAAATAAATTACATGAAATTGAAAAGAAGAGAGATAGATATTTGATTATTTCTACAGGTAATCAGGCTGAACCTAATGCTATATTAACAAGAATTGGAGATCATAGGTTGCCATTCAAATTTGCTCATAATGACCATGTTATATTTTCATGTACAACAATTCCTGTTGAGCCAAATATAACTAATAGGGCTAGATTAGAGAAGCAGTTGGTTAAGAGGGGTGTTAGGTTGTATAAAGACATTCACGTTTCTGGTCATGGTTCTAAAGAGGATATGAGGGATATGATCGATATATTGAAACCAGCGTTGGTTATTCCAGGTCATGGTGGTAAGAGCACTACCAGCGGCGCACAGCCTATTGCAGAGATGGTTGGATATACTGTGGGTAAGGATTTTAGATATTTGAGTAATGGTAAGAAAATATTATTGGTAAAATGAAAAAAGAGTTAACTTGGTTATTTTTTATTGTTTTAATAGTTAATTTAGCATTGTTTGCTTTGAGAATAATTAGTGTTGTTGTTTTTTGGGTGATTATTATTATTGGTGCTTTGTTTGCTTACAAGGTGTTGCCTAAGATGAAGAAATAATTGGTGTTTTTTATGGTAAAGAAATGTCCCCAGTGTAAATCAAAGAATATAGATTTGTATATGGGCGGTCAATTTGGGAAATATCAATGTAAAGATTGTGGATATATTGGTGCTATCGTTATTGAAGAAGATTAGGTAAAAATTCTCAAAAAGGAAATCTTTATATAAAGTCAATCTTTCTAAACACAAAATGGCAGAAGAAAATAATCCTATTGATAAAATTGAAAAATTTGCTAAAAAAAAGAAATTGAATAGTTGGAAAATTTCTAGTTTTGTTTTGGGTATCTTATTGATAATCTCATTATGGAATGGCGGAGTGTCTGGCTTAACTGGTGGAAGTAGTGACATTGAAGAGAGAACTTTGGATTTCGTTAATAATATGTTATCATTGCAGGGACAGAATATTGTTGCTACGTCTAATGGTGTGACTGAGGAAAGTGGTGTTTACAGAGTTAATTTGGATATAATGGGTCAAGAAAGTCCTGTTTATGTTTCATTAGATGGTAGCTTGTTGTTTTTGCAAGCAGTTCCTTTAGAGGATATATCTCCTGATAATGGTGGAATAGTTGAAGCTGCAATACCTCAGAATGATAAGCCTGTTGTTGAGCTTTTTATTATGAGTCACTGTCCTTATGGAACTCAAGTTGAGAAAGGTATTTTGCCTGTTGCCTACTTGTTAGGTGATAAGATTGATTTCCAATTGAAGTTTGTTTATTACGCAATGCATCCAGATCAAGGAGAACCTGAAGAACAAGTGAATCAGTATTGTATTGCAGAAGAGCAGGAAGATAAGTTGCTTGATTATCTACAGTGTTTTCTTGAAGATGGAGATGGTGAAAGGTGTTTAGCTGAAGTTGAGATTGATACTGAAATGCTCAATGCCTGTGCGCTTGCTGCAGATGAAGAATTTAGCATTACTGCAAATTTAGAAGATACGGCTTCTTGGGTTAGTGGACTTTATCCTCTGTTTGATATCCATAAAGAAGACAATGAATTGTATGGTATCGGTGGATCTCCTGCGTTAGTTATAAATGGTGTTGAAGCTTCAAGTGGAAGAGATTCTGTAAGTTTGTTAAACACTATTTGTAGTGCTTTTAATTTGGCACCTGAAGAATGTAGCACAGTATTAGAGTCTACAGTTCCAGGGCCTGGTTTTGGTTGGAGTACTACAGGAAACAATAACGTGGCTTCTTGTGGTGGATAAACTTAAATATTTCTTTTTACTTCTTTTTTTATGATTTTTAAGGCAGAAGACTTAAGAGAAAATAAACTTCTTAATGTAGATAATTATGAAATCCCAGAAGTTTTTCGTGATGATATTGAAGGTGTTTTAGTATTAGAAGAGCACATTAAACGTAGAATTGAAAGAATGGCCCATGATATCCATTCTAAATTTAGTGGTATGAATCCGTTGGTTGTTCCCTTGCTTGATGGTGCTGCTAAATTTTATGGCGATTTGTTTACGGATAGGCACTATGCTTTTCAAATTGAAACTGAGTTTCTTAAAGTTGAAAGTGGTTATGAGCAAGGTACTGAATCTACAGGAGTAGTTAAGTTTCCAGATCCTGCACAGATAGAAAGAATTATGGAGAAGTTAAGTGGCAATGATCGTGGTATTTTATTAGTTGAAGATATAGTTGATACTGGTCGTTCTGTCAGTCTTCTTAGAGAGCATCTTATTGAAAATGGTGTTGAGTCTGATAGAATTTCATTAGCAGCTCTTTTGAATAAACCAAGTAGGAGATTACCCGAGTTTGAAGATTTGTGGATTGACTTTTTAGGTTTTGTAATACCTGATGGCTTTGTTGTTGGTTATGGTATGGATTTTAACAAAGGTTATAGGAATCTTGGAGATCTTTGTGTTTTGAAACCGAAGGTTTATGAGGATTAAATAAAAAAAGAAAAATTAAATTCTTAGCATTTCACTTCGAAGTAATCTGTTGGATGGTCACATGATGGACAACTTTCTGGTGCTTCTTTTCCTTCATGAACATATCCACACTTTCTACAGATCCAATTTACACTTTCTTCTTTTTTGAATACGGTGTTGTTTTCTAAATCTTCTAGAATTTTTTTATACCTTTCTTCATGATATTTTTCTGCTATTGCTATTGATCTTAATCTTTTAGCTATTTCTGGAAGTCCTTCTTTCTCTGCAGTGTCTGCGAATTGAGGATACATTTCTGTTTGTTCGTAGTGTTCACCTGCAATTGCTGCTTTTATGTTTTCTTTTGTGTCGCCCAATGTTAAAGGTGCTGCAGCTTCTACAGTTATTTCGTTTTCATCCTTCTTTATTTCATTAATCATTCTGAACAGCCATTTTGCGTGTTCTCTTTCGTTGTCTGCTGATAATAGGAATATCTCTGCTATTTGTTCAAAACCTTCTTTTTTAGCTATCTTTGCGTAGAATGTGTATCTATTTCTTGCTTGGCTTTCCCCGATGAATGCCTTTGTTAAATTTTTTATTGTTTCTTCCATGTTTTTACGTTTTTATTAGAATTATTTAAGATTTGTTGTTATACTGAGTTTAGTTTTTCTCCGGCAGATTTGAGAATACAGATTTGAGAATATAATCGACAACTTCTTCTATGTTTCCCCAGCAAAATAGTTTAACATTGTTTTCAGGGTCATACTTTTCAATCATTTCTGGAATTAATAATGCAACATCTAAATGTGGGAATCTTGAAGGATACTCATAAACTGCTCTTTGGGATTTAATTCCTGGATGTATTAAAAGTAGATCTTTTTGTGGTAGCAATAATTCTAAATTTTTTATTTCTTTTGTGTAATCTAATACTGGTCCAAAATCTTGGTAATCAACTTCAGAGATGTTTCTGAAAGACCATTCTAAAAAATCCTTAGTTCCAACTGCTGCTGGTGCATTATAATCAAAATGTATTACATTAAACATAGAAAAAAGAATTTACATGTTATTAAAAAGTTATCTAAATCTTATTGTTAAAAAATACTGTAATTTATAAAATTATCTTCTAACCCCCAAATCAATAAAAGAGCATTGAAATTACACAGAAATATGAAATTTGCCCATATAGCCGATATTCATATTGGTGGTTGGAAAGAGGAGAAGCTGAATTCTTTAGGTATTGAAGCATTTAGAAGGGCTATTGATAATTGTATTGCTGAAA
>CAYYUK010000008.1:0-24162 GCA_964474895.1 Candidatus Woesearchaeota archaeon | reverse complement strand
GTCTTGCAGACTTTCGCTACGCTCACCCAGACATAACAGCGATTAGTTTCAATTTAGTTTAAGTTTTTTCTTTTAGGAAAAGAAACAAAAGGGGAATTCCAGTGCTACGCACATTTACACTCCCTACGGTCGAATTAATATAGGGGGCTTTTAGTCCTTCGGACATATACACGCACTTCGTTCGATATTTATTAGAAGGGGCGTCTAGATAGTCTTTTTCTGCGGAAAAAGAAATTTATTAGGGGCGTCTTAAACACAAAAACAGAAGAACATTTATATATGAATGTTTATCTTTTATTTAAATATGGCAAGTAAGAAGGATGTTAAAACAAAATACGGAACAAAAGCAAAGATAGTCCTTTCTGATAATGAACTTAGAGATATTACTAATAACCTTCAAAAAGGGATTCCACTAGATGACAAATATAGATTCTTATTATTTGGAGATAAAAGAGAGGTTGAGTTAATTTGGAACTGGAAAATTATTACTGGATAATTCACCCAAATTGGCTGCTTTTCCACCAACTAAAGGAATACTATCTTTAGAAACATCCTTGAACCAAGCTATATTCACCATCTTTTAAGTGAAGAAACAAGAGATTATATAAAAAGTTTTTGATTATAACAAATAACTTCTAACATTTAATTAAGAATCTTTTGGTAAACTAGTTGGAAGTTCCAATTTTAAGATTGTTCCAGTATTTTTTCCATTATGAGATCCAACAGTAGTTAGTCCATCCTTTGAATAAAAAGTAGTTCCTTTTATAGAAATTTCTCCATTGTAGTTCGTATACAACTGAGTATAAGCAAAGTCTAACCCAACACCTCTAAATTGACCCTTTGTTGTAAATCCTGGGTAAAATAACAGATCCAATAGTTCTTCCCTAGAATCATAATCCAAAGGATCAATATCAATAGTACCATTATCTGCTATTTTTTTTACTTCATCAAGATTTATGCCCTTACCATTATCTTCTAATTCGATAACTGAAATTCCTTTAAGATCATAACTTCTAAATGTTAAGTTTCCTAGTATGTCCAGATTCCAATTGCCCAAAATATTTTCCCAAGAGCCATTTACCCCGCTAATTGCATTCAAAGCATTAAAAACAAGATGATTTAAAACATCATTTGCAAGAATGTCTTCTGTTAATGTATGCAAGATTCTTTTTTTAGAATTTAAATCTAAATCAATAGCAAGATTTCTATTTGGAACTTCATACTGGGAAATATTGTTTACCAATCCACCAACATAATTATGGAGGAAGTCATCTAGCGAGTACATAAAGAAAATTCAAAATCTACGTTATTTAAATCTTTCCATTAGTAACTACTATTAAGTTATTAAAGATTCACAAAAGAAGTTTTTAATCATAAAAATAAGTATTTACAGCAATCAATTACTCATTAAGATCTAAATACGCCTACTCTTTCTGTCTTTCCAAGCAACAAACCCAATTACCACCAAATAAATAAGTGTTCCGAACTCAGGAACTATCGATGCTAAACTAAGCCACCCTGGATATTTTCTTTTTTCATATATTCTCCAATAAGAGATTATCAATAGCACAAAAAGAGCTATCCAACCAAGAACAGGGATTAACGCTAAAAAAATCAATGCCCAATGAAATTTCCCAAGTTGCAATCTCATAGCGATACTAGCAAAAGGTATCCATGCAAGCCAAGGCCTTCTATGTTTCAATTTTTTTGCGATAGTAGACCACGCAAGAGCATGATAAACATAAAGTGCAGCTAAAAATAAAATAACAATAAAAATTCCAAGTGCAATCAAAGTGCCCAAAAAACCACCAGCAACACCGCCAGCAAAAGGACAATCAATAACTGAAGATATATTACCTTCAAATACTTGATTACATGCTTCAAAAGTTACATTACTCATACAAAAATTCTTATTATAAAGGTATATAAATGTTTGGGAAAAATTTCTATCAAAAAAGTAATTTTTAAAAAATAATGTGTTGGCATAATTTTTCTTTTAACAACAAATTCCAATAGATACATTTATTAGGATATTAATCAAATATTAACAAATGGAAAAATATTATTTATGGAAAACAATAACCATTGCAAGTTTTTTTCACTTCCTATTTCCTTTTGGAATAGGATATTTATTAAAAGATAAATGGAAATATGGTATTGCAATCATAGTATTATTTGAACTTGTAGAAAATCTTTCAGGATTTACAATTACAATATTGAATTTTGATATATTTAGTGCAGAACCCCTAATAAACATAATATCAGATTTAGTAATCGGAACAATTGGTTTATTTGCAGGATATAAAGTAAGAAATTATTTTAAATCTACTAAAAGAGGTAAATGATCTGAAAACTTTGATCCTTCACTAAGAACCTCTTTATTCTTAATTTTGAGTTCTTTACTTAACAAAAGATAATCCAATTGTTGCCTGGATATTGGGTGTGTTATTTCTCCAAAGAACCAATTATTAAACTTATATTTTTTAAAAATTCTTTCAAAATACTTTATTTCATTAATTTTATAATCTTTTAATCGATAGTTAAGAAAAGGTCCTAAAAATAAATTTAAAAAAGGATTTCCAAAATCATTAAAATCACCACAAATTATTCTTCTCCCATTACCATTTTTTAATATTTTTCTCAATTCCTTTCTTCGTATAAAAGGTCTTGCAGCAAAACTTAGATGACAATTAAATAAACTAATTTTATTATTTTTATATGTAAAAGTTATTTTTAATCCTTCTAGAGATTCCTTAAGATTAGTTATTTTTTTTATTATATTATTTGCAGGCATTTTAAGAGAAAATATTTCCGTACTATGCTTTATTTTTCTTTTAATACCAATAATTAGAAGGCTATTAGTTTGATTTTTCTTATTCAATGTAATGGTAGTACAATCTTTGGCATTTACAAAATGATATTCTTTTTGGTTTAGTAAATCTAATGATTCTTCAGGAAACTCTTGTAAACAAACAATATCTGGATTGTATTTGAAAATAAAATTTAAGCTAGATTTAATTTTTTCATTTTTATTAAAAATATTCCACGTTATAATTCTCATACAGCAATAAATGTTAATATCATTATAAATGTTGCGTAGTAGTAAATAATTTTCAACTCAAGGAAAACGAATATCCACCATGCTACATAACTCATCAGAACTAAATTGTTTCAAATAATTACTATTTCTAACTATGAGGGCAGAAAATTCAACATCAAGATCAGTGGTTCCACCATTTTTTGCTCCAGCATTTGCAAGGTTTCTACGTTCCACCTCATTTTCTAAAACAGTTTCCCTTGCAATATTAAAAGGAATTCTATTTTCCCCAACAAGTCTTACAACTTTTCCAATATTTTTACTTTTAAGATCTTCATATCTAAGTCTTTCAGGAGAATCACTATTCAAATAATGTTTTACAAAAAAACTTCCAGGATAATGAACAGTTCTGTCTTCATCAATTAAAAACCTCAAATCTCTTTGTGAAAAGTTATCTCTTAGACAAGGAGATAGGTTCTTAATTAAACAAACAGCTCCAAAATATGCACCAACTAAATTAGGGCCATCAACTTCAAATGATCCTCCAACCCTACCCTCATCAACATCAAACCAACCAACTTGATAAGAATTATTTTCAGAACCCATAAAGAAAAGAATGACTAATAATTTATAAAATTAATCAATATCAAGAAGAAAACAACCAAATTTGCCTTTATAAGAATTTTTTAATAACAAAGAATTTCAGTTAATTTAATAAATAAATAATAGTTTACATTTCTTATGAAACACGAAGTAATTGAAAAATTGGCGGCACTAATTACAGCAGCATTTGGTTTAGTTGCAGCATTGGCTTGGAATGATACAATAAAAGCGATTTTCCAAAATTATTATGGAGAAGCGTCATCAATACCCGCAATGTTAACATATTCAATAATTGTAACTATAATTGCAGTAATGGCAACAATAAAGATAGCTAGATTAGAAGAAAAAGTTTCCAAGAAAGAGAAACAGACTATTTTAACCACTTAATAATTTTCTAAATTAATGTTCACCAGGCGGATTTCTACTATCTTCAATCTCTCTATCCATAAGTTCAAAATCATCAAGAGCACAAAATCCTCCTTTTCTACATTTATCAGCAATAGAAGAACCAACAGCTCTACCTTTGTCTCTAAGAATTTCTGCTCCACGGATTAAGTAACAAGAACTAATAAAACGCAGACCATAAGAATTATTTAACATTTGACGTATTTCATAAATACCCAATTTTCAACAAACCTCTACAGTAGTTCTTCCGGGTAATTTATTCATTGCCGCTTCCATGAATCCTTTTACTTCTTGGACATTATCATCAACCAAAACTGTAAAAAGAGTAGTACCTTTTTTTACTTGAGCGGCTGAACCAGAAGCTTTTCCAAAAGCGTGCTTCATTCCAGACTGCATTCTATCTGCCCCTGCACCCGTTAACATTTTATTTTCTCTAAGAATATGATGTGGATAGATATTTAAATAAAAATGATATCCCTTACTTCCTAATTTTCTAGATAATTTCCTATTAATCATAACCCTAACTGCTTCCAATGAATTATGTCTAACTTGATAAGCTTCAGTTGCAACTAACTTTAAAGTATTTTTAAATTCTCCAGAAGTATTTCCCATATGAAATTTAACTACTTTACTTGCAGTAGGACTTTTAATGAAACCTTTTTTCTTATATTTGGACTTCCTAGTATAAGCCCTGTCAACATTTCTATAACACTTTGCTTTTCTTAATGATGCCATTATTGAACCTCAACTTTAGTGCCAATAGCTTGTCCAGGCAAACCAACTTCAAATTTTACACGAACAGCACCTTTGCTCCCATGCTCTTTCAAGATTGTACCACTCATTTCTTTTCCAGAAGGGGTCTTCCAAATAACTTTCTTCTTAACCAATTCTTTGGCCTTTTCTTTGCTATCAACACCATCAACAATAATAATCATCTGATTTGGATGTTGGGTATGGTGACTTCCCCTGTAATTAACAATTTTGCCTTCCATGTTAAGATTTAGAAAAATAATAGATTTAAAAGGTTTTGGTTTGTCCAAAAATCAATCCCAAATGAATATAACAAGGATTATATCCAATAATTAAAATAGCTTAGTATAAACTTCTTCACCTTTTTTAGTTAAAGTCCAAACTCCATCTTTATCAACTTCTGCTAACTTTAACTTCTTGAATTTTTGCAAAATTCTTTCAACTTTTTCTTTGTTTACATCTATGTGAGAAGAAATTCCAACTATCCATCCAGGTTCTTCCCCAACTCCCTTAATTATCAGAATTTCTTCTTTTGTTAATTCCATAATTACTGAAAGATTATTGATTATATAAATGTCATGATTTTAATTACTCCTTAGCCAATAGTTCAATCACACTTCATTGGCACCCACAAAATCAAAAATTTTTCTCAACCACGCTACGCATTCTCACTTCGTAGAAACAGATAATAGCTATCAAATACAATATCTATATAAACGGCAACCTTACTGACAAGAAAGCTATGGAAAAGGAAATAATTAAAGAATTTGAAACAAAATTTAAGGAATCAAAGAAAAAATATAAAATAAAATCTTCATTTCAAGAATTAGATGATATTTTTCTATTAAAAGATTTCATTGAAAAAGAAGGTTACGTAAGTACAGAAGTTTTATGGCAAATAAGAGATAGAATAATGAATTTATTCAGTAATTGGGCAAGCTACTTACACGGAATTATTATACCAAATCCAAGTTCAATGCTTAATATAACAGAAAGTGCAATATTCTCGGACAAAGAAAAAGAAGAGATAAATAAAATAATGAGTAAGATGTTAACACTTACTAGCAAAAATTCAATAATAAATCTAACAAAAAATAAAAAAGAAGAAGCAAAGCTAATTGACGAATCAAAAGAATACTGGATAGAAATTACTCCAAAATTAAAAGAAATAATGATAAAAATCCATGACAATTGGAAAGAAAAAGCATGATAGATAAGATCTACAAAATTCTAAAAAAAGAGGTTAAGAATTACAAAGTTCCAGTTGTTGATTTAATTAACATACAAACAAAAGATTCTTTCAAAGTTTTAGTTACAACAATACTTTCTGCAAGAACACAAGATCAAACAACGTTAAAAGCAGCAAAAAGATTATTTGAAAAGGCAAGTAACTTATCTAAACTATCAAAACTAACAGAAAAACAAATTGAAAAATTGATTTACCCTGTTGGCTTCTACAAAACAAAAGCTAAACATCTAAAACAATTACCTTTAACTCTAAAAGAAAAATTTAATTCAAAAATTCCAGAAACAATAGAAGAATTAATTCAATTGCCAGGCGTTGGAAGAAAAACAGCAAATTTGGTTATGACTGTAGCATTCTCCAAAAAAGCAATTTGTGTTGATACACACGTTCACAGAATTATGAACAGACTTGGCTATGTAAAAACAAAAACACCATACGAAACAGAAATGGCACTAAGAAAAAAACTCCCAGAAAAATATTGGAGAGATATTAATTCAATTTTAGTTGCTTACGGACAACATACCTGTAGACCAATAGGTCCTAAATGCGAAATTTGCCCAATAAGAAAGTACTGTAATTATTATAAAACATAATCAGTAAATTTCATCGAATTCTTACAAAATAACCAAACCAAAAGCTTTTTAAATAGATATAACCACCCATAAGTAACAACAAATAAGAAAATGACATCCAAAAAAAGATTCGATATGGTAGAATACCTTAAAGAGGTAAAAAGAAGAGGATTATTACAAGTTTCTCTAAAGAAATATGAAGATAATCCTAACGATGTATCGATTGGACAAACAATAGGAACCGAAATTTATAATGATCCAACAGCATTATCAGAAGTGGCACCCGAAGTTCTTGAAGCTTATGTTAAAGTGGAAGTACCTAAAAGAGAGAAAGCACTAGCAGAAAGCGTAAGAGGACAAACAGAAGATAATTTAGAAGGATTGATTGGTGAAGTTGTTTCTGGTATAAATGATGTAGATGAAGGATTGGGTCTTTTGGCTTCAATGCCTTATACTCCTGGTTTCAGTAACAAAAAAGCAGATAATGCATATAGAAATTTCCTGATCGCAAAAACTAATGAAAGAAAGTTGGAAAGCAACGCTGAAAATGAAGGTAGTGAAGGACTTAAAGGAATATCTGTGGATATAATGCAGAGTTATGGAATCTCAGAAGAGGTTATAAAAGCTCATCTTAAGTTAAATCCTGAAAGTTTGGTTAGAATATACAAAGATAATGTTATTCCTGCAAGGGAAGAAGCAGTAAAAGAACAGTTAGAAAGTAATGGAAAGCCAAAAAAATCAGTGATAAAAAGATTCATGAAATACCTGATAAGTAATGGGGAAGGGGACGCTAAAAACTACGCGTTGGATAACTTATCACAGATGGCATATGCATCTTACGCAAAAAACCAATAATTACTTTTTTTCAATTCTTATTATTTTTTCTTTAGAAATTAATTTAGTAGTTATAACCCTCATAGCTTTCTCAAAAGCAATTACCCTATTCATATGTTCATCAATATCTTTACCATCCAATTGTTTTACATTTCCATGGGCAACATCATGAGCTAAATTATACATTTCTCTATACCATCTAACATACTTCTTATCTAACTTCTTTTTAGAAACAAAAACCCTATTCAACATTTCACCAACATGCTCCGGACTTGGAGGGACTTCTCCAGCAGCCATTAAAGCTCCATGAGAGCTATCTACCATTGCCCAATACAAATTCTCAATAGAACCAACAATATTGAATTTAGCTCTAGAAATATGTAAAGGAGCTCTTCTAAGAACATTAAATATTGCTTCGGGAGTTGGCTTTATCTTTCCTTTAGCCAACAAAACTTTTAGAGGATCAAAGAATCCTCCGAAATCAATCAAAGTTTGACCATATCTAATAATATTAATTGTTGCAGGATCACCGGCCCTAACTTCTTCCCAAAATGTAGAAAGTGTAACTGTGTTCACATGTAGTTTTTTTCCATAACTTTGTCCTTCAATTAATTTTCTCAACTCTTCCCTATACCAAGCAATCAACTCTTGATCCCAGTTTATAGAACAATCATCCAGAATAATAATAATATCAATATCACTTCCACTTACAGATTCACCCCTAACACCACTACCAAAATAAACTACAGATTTTATGGCTTCTTTAAAATATTTATAAGCTTTAACAGAAAAATCGTGTGCAATTTCTTCACTGGAACTAAACTTTTTTGGAAGTTCAGGTAGTTTTTTAACACTCTTTTTTTTAGCAGGCATAATCATAAATTTTAGTTTTGTACTTTAAAAAATTATTGGTTTTAATTTTAGCGATTACACCGCATCAGAACATTCAACATCGCATTTTTCTACATTATCATCTTGACATTGAAAGTCAGATTCATCACAACCATCAAACACACATTCTTGCATACATTCTTCCACCCAATCTTCAATTACGGGGAGTACAACATCAACACCACATTCTTGCCCACAATTTATACTATTAGATTCCATACAAATTGAATCACCAGGATTGCACCCAAGAGCAATGCAGTCTTCCATACATAGTTGGTCTTGCACTTGAGAATCAGTATCAAAAATAGCATATCCAGTTATTTTACCAAAAGAAAATATAATTACAACAATTAACAACAAAACAACAAACAAAACAACATTTCTTTTCATAACTAAACTAAGAATTAATAGTTTAAATGAATTTCCTTTTCAACCACCCTGGTTACCCGCAAATTTTCCTTTATCAAACATTTGTCCACCCATTTCCTTAGGTAGCTTGGAAAAACCAGCGCCCTGTGTTTTAAAGCTCACATCAGGTAAAATATCTCCAAATCCATACATGTAAGATCCATAAACATCTCTTAACTGAGACCAATTTGGACTTGCATCATGAGCATAAACTGGGGAATTCATATTTTCTAAAGTATAAGGAACAGGATTATCTTTAAACTGGGCAGCATAAGCACCAGACTCGACAATTTTTCTAGCATTTTTAGCAGATTCATTTATTTTTTCCATTTCTTTTAACTGATCTTTAATTGGAACATTACCCATTCCAGGGGCTAAATGAGAATCAGCATATCCAAAATTATCTGTCAAATGAACATGTTTAACAACGGGAGCTATTTTTTTAGCCTCAGAAATAATCTCTTTCTCAGAAAAACCATGTTTTCTAAGCATATTTGCATGACCAACATCCCAAGTAGCACCAATCAAATTATCAGCAATTCTTTTAGCAGATTTTTTATTCATCCTTTTTTCTTTAACTAATTTCTTCGCAAATTTTTTTCTGCTTTCAAGTATAGCACCTTTCAAATTATCTGCCCTAGAAAGTACATTGTCACCACCATACATATTTTCAATAGCAATTATTGGAGACTTGTCCCCATATTTGGAGTAAGTATGTAAAGCAGCAGCAGAGACAGTGTCACTAACTTTTTCCTTATGAAAATCTTCTGAAGAAATATGCAACTCAGGAGCAGAGAGACCAGAAAAAAGACCAAATAATTTATCGGGATTTTCATCAAATTTATTTCTATAAATTTTTTCTTCTCTTAATGATGTTCTTTTTTCTTTAATAGCAAGATCAGCTTCTTTTTCTATGGATTTTTTACGCTTTCCATATTCTTTTTTATATTCATCGGAAACAAGTTCTAACATTTTTAGATGTTTTTTATATTCTTTTTTGTCTCCAATTGGAGGAGCTTTTTTAAAATCATCAACCATGCTATCCATTTTCATAATAATATCTTTATTGAATTCATCTAACTGCCCACTACGCACGCCCAATTCATGTTTCAAACCATCAAATCTAGCTATTTCTTCATTTGATCTAGAAGGAATCTCGCCCTTTATCTGTTGCTTTTCCCTTATTTGAAGTTCAAGAAATTCATCACTCATTTGTTGCATACTTAAGTCTCTTTTTATTTCATTTGCCTGTTTTAAACCTGAAGCAAGTTCAAGTTTTCTATTTTCCCATTGGGTATTGTTCAAAGAACTTAATTGTTCTTCAGGACTCCAATCTTTGTCGCCATGAAGAGAATATTTTTTCTTTCTTGTAAGGGGGGCTAATTGCCCCGTTTCTCTATTAACAACAACTATGGATTCTTTAACTGGCTCCCCATTTTCAAATTGGGTTCTTCCTTTTTTATCAGGAATATATTTATCACCAGGAATCATTGCTCCAGTTGAATGTATAACAACAGGGATATTTCCCTCAGGATCTAATTTGTGGGCCCTATCAAGAACATCTTTAAAATAAAATTCAGAATCTCTTCTATTTTCTTCATTCCAACCTTGTTGAGTAAATCCTGCTAAATCAATTAATGGGGCATGAACAGAAATTTTAGAATCGCTTAGCTTAGCTAACCTTTTCATTTCTTCAAAATGCTGTATTGGAATTGTTTCAAAATTCTCTGGAGAAATAGTACCTACTTCAACATTTTTCACACCCATATTCAAAGACTTACCAAGTTCTTGAATCTGATTTGGAGTCATAGGACTAGTTGGAATACCTTGATCACTAAAAGATAAACTATACCCACCATCCATAGAATCAAAATATTTATCATGAAAAACCATTACTCATCACCAACTTTGTAATACTTACGTTCTTTTCCTTCTAATTTAAATGTATCTGAATCATCTTCCTCTTTTTCAGAAGAACTTAAGACCTGATAACCAACTTCATCAGCAGAAAAAAGACTACTATAACTTTCCAATCTGCTATCACTTATACTTCCACCAAAATAATCAGAAATTTGTTCTCTTAGTGCAGGCAAACTAATATCGGAAGTACCTAAAACTCCCTTTCTTTTCAAAAATTCTCTAAGGTGTTTAGAAGTAATATTTTCAGATTCGGCATAAATTTTACCAGGACCGCCACCAACAGAATAATCTACATGTCCAATCTCTTCTTCCTCAACACCTCGTGAAGGCATACCAACAGGAATTTCAATTACTCTTTGCTCAACAGTTTCAACAGGTCCATCCTTCAAAGAAAAATCCTCTTTATGAGCAACAATTTCTTCCAAACCCTCGTCTTCTAAAAGAGAGTTTAATATTTCCATAACATCTTCTCTTAATTTAGTATCATTTTTTTTGTCTAGAATAAAATCCCTAAGAAAAATTATTTTCTCCTGTTTAGTATCTAACTTCTCCAATTTCTTTCGTATTTTTATTAATTCTTTTTTTTCATTCACCATGTTAACATTCTATGTGCTTTTTTGAATACATCATAAAGGGTTAAACAACTTCCTTTTGCCTTTTCTTGCGCGGCTTTTTTTAATTTCGTTTCATGGTAAGAAGTTCCTTGTGATTTATACTCCTTAAAAAAATCAGAAGTACCTTTCAAAGGTTTAAAGATTTCACCCAACCCTTTGAATGGGTTTGGTAGAAATGGCTTCTTTTTTTCTTCAACTTCTTCTTCATCTTTCAAAAAATGATCCAAGTCAGCAGTTAAATCTTTCAAACTAACATCAGTAAGATGATCAACCAAATCCATGTCTTCGTAAACTTCAACTCTTTCAACTTTATTCAATTCTTTTTCAGTAAAAACATAGGCTTTAAAATAAGCATCAATAACACCAACATGTGCGTAATGTGTTCCGCCCTGCCCAGATCTAACAGCTTGTGGGGCAGTTCTATATGTAAAATCTACTTTAATACAAGCAAAATATTTATTTTTAAATTTCTTATCAGAATCAGGTTTAATTTCCTTTTTCCCCAACAGACTTAATTCCATTTGCATATTATTAAAAGCAGCAACTATGTCAGGGTTAGATAATCTATTATCATTTAATTCTTTCATACCCAATTTCTGAGCAGCTCTCAAATAAGGTTTAGCCCATTTAGTGTAGAGTTTCAAGGAGTCTATTTGTGATTTCAGATAGTTTTTTTCTATGGAAAATCTTTTCCTTAATTCTTCTTCTCCAATTTTTCTCCAATTCAAATACTCCTCAAGTTTTTTCTTAACAAGGATTTTAACTCTTTTATTCAAATCTAGTTTATCAGCATCTCTTGCACTTTTAGCTTGTATAAATGCATCTCTTAAAGTAACAAACTGTAAATCCCCCCTTGTCAAATTGTTAACAGAACCCAAACCAGTTTTAACATCCACCTGATCCATCCATATAGATTTCAAAGAATGTTCTGCAGATTCTCTTTTAGAAGAATTAGTTTCTTTTTTAGGGTCTGCATGGTCATAAACTTCTAACCTCATTTCATATTCTTTCAAATCATAAATTAAATTTATTATTTCTTTAATTACAGCATTGACTTGTCTAAGAATTGCCATTGCCCTATCTTGCATTGCACTCGCTCTTGCACCAAGTTCTCCGAAATAAGAACCTCCAGCACTAGCTTCAAATTCTTCCTCAACTTTGCTTACGTTAAAACCCAATCCACTTGGTTGTATGCCCCTCATAAAATCTAAAGTCCAGAAATAAACAGGCTCCAAAGTTTGGCCAAAAGTATCATAGATTATGTGATATTCAACAGGCTCGCCATTAGACAATCTAACAACAGCCTTCTTCTTTATATCTTCAACCTCTTTTTTAAGTTCTGTAACAGACATTTTACCCTAGTAAATCTAATTCAAGCCATTTTAAAGTTTTCTGTTAAAAATAGAAATTAAGAAATAGAAATTAATTCTACTTCAAATATCAAAACAGAATTTGCAGGTATTCCACCAACTGCCCTATCCCCATAGCCCATTTCAGGTGGAATAGTCAATCTTCTTTTTTCTCCAACTTTCATTCCAGAAAAACCTTGCTCCCAGCCTTGAATAACTTGTCCAGAACCGATTGTAAATGTAAATGGTTCTCCCCTATCAACACTAGAATCAAATTTAGTACCATCCTCAAGAGTTCCAGTATAATGTACTGTTATTGTATCTCCAGATTTAACAACTTGATCTCCACTACCTTCTTCCAAAGTTTCTATTTTAAATTCAGTCATATTATCATCTCCATTGTTTACAAAAAATACTAATAAAACCAGAACAACGATAAGTATTCCAATTATCCATTTCATAAAAAAAGGAAAATTACTAACTATATAAAATTAACTTATAGAAACCTTTTTAATACCTCCAAAAACATAATTCAATAACCTGAGCCCGTGGTCTAGTGGTTATGATAACACCCTTACAAGGTGTGGATCGGGAGTTCGATTCTCCCCGGGCTCACTAATTTTAATTTATAAAATTACCATAAAGATACCAAAACATTACATTTTTATATACAACTAAACTAAAAATAAAAAATGAATGAACTAGCAGAAGATACAAAAGTGGAAAATTTGGCCCTACCTTATCATTTTGAAGCAAATTCTGTTGAAGGTAAAGTTACAGCAGTTATTGCACCATTAGAAACTGATGAGGAATATTTTAAGGGGTGTAATCCATATCAATACTGGGTTGGTCAGTTAAACTTATGGGACCACATTGTTGGATCAACAACAATTAGAGAGCTAAAAGAAGATATTTCTAGTTTCAAGCCAAGAAATTCCTATAACCAGAATTAACATAAAAGTTATCTTCTTCTGCCAAAAGAACCGCCCCTAGGACGGTTACCAGATCTACCCCTCATCCTGTTAAAACTTGGCCTTCTTTCGCGTTTCTCACTAAGAACAGGGAGAATTCTTCCAATTTCAGGCAAATCAATTTTATCAACTTTAAAATTACGATAAGCACCCATAACTCTTGAAAAATTATCAAAGTCATATCTACAAATCAAGTTAATTACCTTTCCATCTGAACCTGCACGAGCAGTCCTTCCAATCCTATGAACATAGTCATTAGAATCATTTGGAATTTCATAGTTATACACATGAGAAACGTTGTCAATATGTAAACCACGGGCAGCAACATCAGTACAAACCAAAACTCCAACCTTTCCTTTATTGAAAGAATCAAGAGTTTTACTTCTTTTATTCTGTGTTAAACCGCCATGAATAGCAATTGCATCAACATCATTAGCTTTCAAATTTTTAACAACAAAATCTACAGTGTTTCTGGTATTACAAAAAACCATAACCAATCCTGCCTTTTCATTTCTTAATAAATGAACAAGCAAAGAAAGTTTAACATTTTTCGAAACATCGTAATAAATTTGCGTTAACTTAGTTGGGTCAACATGTTTTACAACAGAAACCCTTACAGGAGTTTTCATATGTCTTTTAGACAACGTATAAATACGTGGCGAAATAGTTGCAGAAAAAAACAAAGTTTGTCTTTCTTTTGGGCAGCTTCGAATAATTCTCTCTACATCATCAATAAACCCCATATCTAACATTCTATCTGCTTCATCTAAAACAAGTAGTTTAACTTTGGAAATATTTATGGTTCTTCTCTTAATGTGGTCTAACAATCTACCGGGCGTAGCAACAACTACATTTGCACTTTGTAAATTAGTAATTTGATTATCTATTGAAACACCACCATATACAGTAATAATGTTCAAAGGTTTTTTATCAGAAATTGTTTTTAGTGAAACACTAACCTGCTCAGCGAGCTCTCTTGTTGGTGTTAAAACTAATGCCTGTAATTCTCTTCCGGGAACAATATGGTCAACAATACCACAACCAAATGCCAATGTCTTTCCAGATCCAGTGGCACTTTCTCCAATAACATCTTTTCCTTCCATAATTGGAAGTATAGTTTTATCTTGAATTGGTGTAGGTACATCAATTCTCATCTTTTTTATAGCTTCTAGCAAATTTTTGCTTAGACCATACTTATCAAATTTATTCATTCTATTTTCTCTCCTAATCACATTTACTCAGAAAAAGCGAAATGTTCTTGTGTGAGCAAATGCTTTCTCAATCATAACTGTTATTAAAATTTCGAGATTTTCACCCTTTTTAAGGGTTTCTAACAATACCAATAGATACCAAATAATATCAATCCAGTGAAATCAATTATAAAAACAAAGCAAAATCTTTATATACCAATAGATACCAAATAATACCATGAACAAACAAATAAATTTAAGACTACCAAAAGAGCTATTAGAAAAAGTTCAAAAATACGTAGATAAACACGGCTTTGCAAATAACCAAGAATTCATCAAAGAAGCAATAAGACAAAAGCTCTACGAAGAAAAAACAGTCAAAGAAGAATTACAGACTGCAAAAAAACTAGTAGAAGTAGCAGAAGAAAGAATATATTACTCGGGGTAAGCTTTTTATAGCTAAAAAATAAAAACCAACTATGTTCGAAGGTTTAGATCCCCACCAAATTTATTGGACAGTTGCTGATTGGTTTACACATTTAATTTTACTACTAGTAATACTATTCCTTATCTTTAAAACAAACATCCATCAAAAATTCTTTAATTGGGCAATCAAATCAAGTAAAAAACACAATAAAAAAATAAACAGATTCGTAGCAATACTAATTATAATATCAATAATGGGATTAATTTCATCAGTTTCAATGGTGTATTACACCGACCATTCAACTAAAGTTCAAGTTAGTGAAAAAATAGTTGTAATAGAAATAGATGATTATTGGAATATCCAAGATACTGAAGAAGAATTCTTACAATATGGTTATTCAATGGATAATTACAAGTCTGTCTCAGATATAATTGATAAACATGGATTTACAGCAACACTTGGAGTTTCTCCACACATATTCATTGAAACAACAAAAGAAACGTTTGACATAGCAGATGATCCAATAATGATTGATTATCTAACAGAACTTCAAAACAAAGGATATGAATTATCAATGCATGGATATTCTCACTGCAGAAATAGGTTTTTCTGTCCAAGATATGAAGAAGTTTGGTTTAATGTTCTACAAGGAAAAAACGAAATAGAGAATATATTCAACACAGAAATAGTAACTTACCTTCCGCCTGGAAATGAATGGACAACAGAACAGTATGAAAATGTAAAGGAAGCAGGGTTCTTAATGATCCCAAATACACATGTTCCAGAGTTATACTATGATGAAAATGTAATAATTACACCGAGAGCATATGACGTAGTCAATAATTGGGATTGGTATTCCAACGAATATGGCCATGCAAGCATAAACGAATGGAAAGAAGTATACGAAGATGAAGAATTTTTCGTAATACAACTTCATTGCAACACATTTAATTCACAAAATAAACTAAATGAACTTGATGAATTCCTAGGTTTCCTAAAAGAAGAAGGAGTTAGAGCGATCACATACAAAGAAGCGTACAACATATTAATACAAAACAAAGCAAAACTATCTCCACTACAAAACTAAAATGAATTTAAAAAATATTTGGCTATTAATTGTTTTACTAATATGGTTAGCACTAATATTTCTATTAATGTACTACTTTGGTTAATTTCTCTAAAAAATTACCCTATTATATAATGCTAAACCATAATATTTATAATTCTAGACCCATTCAGATATCAAAACAATGGAATTATCAGATCTTCTAACTACAATACCACAATATCAGATTTATCTAAGTGGCGGGATTGGATTCGCATTAGGAGTTGCTTCCAGACTAGCAAAAAAGAATGATGAATCAATGTATATCCCAGGTTTAGCAGGTTCAATAGGTGCGGGAATTAGCATAGGTGTTTCAAGAGAAATTACGGTTCCAAATTGTGAGATTAACACTGGTGCCGCAATAATTGCAAATCAGGCAGGATATTTTTTAACTGATTGTTACTTCAAGTATTATGAATCTCTAAAAACAATAGTAAAAGAATCAGTCACCAACATATTTGCTAAATAAAATTTTTGCTTCTTTTTCACTTTCTGCTTTAATCAGAACTTTATCTCTGAAGAAAGTAACCAAACCATCATAATTAAAATTTTCACCAAAATCAATAACTTTTTTCTTAAATTTCTTTCTCAAGGATTTTAAATCAAATTTACCATAAAATAAATAACTTCCACCACAAAGAGAATCAATATAATTACCATTTTCACCATTCAAATAAATAAATTTTCCCTTGCAAGCAGGGCATTTTTTATTCTTGCTTACCTTAATTTTATCAAAATCATTATTTAATAAATTAAAATGTAGCAAATCTTTCTCATATTTTCTATCTAACAAGATTTTCAAAGCCTCATTAGACTGCACAGCAGAAATAAATGTTGAAGCAGTCCCCAAAACACCCGCAGTCTCACAAGTATCTAAACCAACAGTCTCAGAAACAAAACATCTAAAGCAAGGTCCTTTTGGGACAGAATTGTAAACGTATCCATTTCCCCTTATTACAGCGCCATAAACCCAAGGAATTTCATTCTCAATAGAAAACTCATTAATCAAAAATCTAGTATGCAAATTATCAGTACAATCTAAAATTAAATCAGCTTTCTTTAATAATTTAATATTAGTATGATCTAAATTATCAAAATAAGAATCGACTTTGCAATCAGTAGTAATCTTATTCAATCTCTTCTCAACAATTTCAGCTTTGGGTTTTCCAATATCTTTCTTGACAAATAAATGTTGTCTTTGCAAATTGCTTAACTCAACATAATCCCTATCAAAAATAATTAATTTTCCAACACCAGCTCTAACTAATAATTCAGCAGAACATGAACCCAACGCACCCAAACCAACAATAGCCACGGTACTCTTTCTAAGTTTACCTTGACTTTCTTTTCCTATTACTTTTTCTTGTCTTGAATAATCCATACTTTTTTGGGTGTAATACACGGTTTAAAAGTCTATACTTTGGGTGATTTTTATCATTTTGAAAGAAAAATATGTAAATAATTGGTAAGATACCTATAGATTGTATAAAGATTATAGAAACAAACCAAACCTTCTGATAATTTCTAGCAGCTCTCCATAAAGCCCAAGAAGTCCAAGGAAGAGACCATGCAATTGCTAAAATCCACCAAAAAGTACTCCAGTCAATATTCATAACCTAGTTTAGAAATTTAGTTTTAAATAGTTATCTAATCAACCACCAGAAACAACACTCAAAAATTTAACTTCATCATTATCTTCAACTTTTCTATCATCAATACCTAATTCACCATTAACAGTTACAATAAATTCATTCAAATTAACACCAATCTGTTTAGCAATTTCCTTCAAAGTTCCAGATTTAACTTCAAAATTCTTATTTTCTCTTTCGTTGTAAACTTTTACCATTTTTCAAACTCTCAACATAAACACAGGCCTGACATTTTTCTTGCGAACAAGGCTCACCACAAACACAACATAAATTTATACTTTTATCATTTTTAAAATGTTTCTTAAGAACAGGAAGAATTTCAATAAATGAATTTATAATACCATGCCTAGAACCAGGATACATTTCTTCAAAATCATTCAACCAAGATCTAACACTAAATCTATAATTTCCTTTAGCATATGGACACTCCTTAAAATCAGTAACCAAACCTTTCAAAAAAGCATAAGTCATAATTTCTTTCTCTGTCAAAAAATATAAAGGTTTAACTCTCTTAATAAATTCAGGATGATCAACAACACCAGTAATTGGACCCAAACGTGCACTAACTGCCAAATTATTTCTAAACTGATTCATCAAAACTGTTTGTGCCTCATCATCTAAATTATGCCCTGTAGCTAACTTATCAACTTTCAACTCTTTAGCTTTCATATTCAATAAATATCTTCTAAAAACACCACAGATACTGCAAGGAAGAGTTTTAGTTTTCTTAACAATCTTATCTAAACTATCTCCAAAATAATCCTTGTAAGAATAAATATACAACTTAATCTTATTTTCTTTACAATACTTTTTAGCAAACTTCAAGGTGTTATCTCTATAACCTTTTATGCCTTCATCAATAGCCAAAGCAATGACTTTAGTTGTTCTCTGCTCTTTGGCCAACTCATTGATTACATGCAATGTAGTCAAAGAATCTTTTCCACCGGAAAGAGCAACAGCAATAGTCTCACCTTTCTCAATTAAACCATATTTTCTAATAGTTTTCCTAACTTTTCTTTCAAAATAACTAATAAAACATTTCTTACAAAGAGTTATATGACTATTAGTTAACTTAATTACAGGTTTTTCCTTACACTTTCTACAGGTCATAGAGAAAAGTCCAAAAAATGATCTTATAAAACTTTCTTATTTATACAATAATTAAATTTCTAATAATAATTCCTAGCATAAACAAACTAGTCAAAAATCCAACTAATGCAATAATAGAGAATTTACCTACATTCAAAGGACACTTAAATGGTCTTTTCATTTTAGGTTCTTTGTATCTCAAAACAATTAAAGCTAAATTAACTGAAGCAAAAGTAATAAACACGAATAGATTAGTCAAATTAGCAACCAGCTCTAAATCACCAATTAAAGTAAATGCAATACACAACAACATAAACACAAGAATGGCAACATAAGGAGTTCTAGTTTTTTTATGAACTTTAGATAAAATTTTTGGTAACGATTTCATCTCTTTTGCCATACCATATATCATTCTTGAATTTGTAACTAACATAATCAAAACAGTATTGGCTGTGGAAAATAAGGCAATAATAGCTAAAACAATAAATGCTGGAGAACCAAGAACTGCGGCAGCAGCGGTAGCCAATGGGGCATCAGAAGCAGCCAAAGCTTCCCAACCAACAATACTTACAGCAGAAATTGCAACTAAAACATATACTACTGAAGTAATTAAAATAGAATAAACCAAAGCTTTAGGAATCGTCTTTTCGGGATTTATGGTTTCCTCTCTTAACTTAACAATACCCTCAAAACCTAAATAAGCAAAAAATACTAGGGCAGCAGAACTAAAAACTCCTGTCAAACCAGCAGGCATTTCAAAATAATTAACACTTCCAAATTTAGTAATACCCAAAACAATAATAACCAATAAACCTAAAAATTCAATCGAAGTTGATACAGTATTAAACCAACTGGATTCTTTTATTCCAATAAAATTAATTACAGTCATAAGAACAATAAGCAAAATTGCACCCCAAACAATTGGCATTCCAACTAATTGTCCAAAATAACCACCAAAACCTAAAGCAACGGCGGCAGAACTAACAAAACCAGCGGCAAGTATCGAAGCACCTATAACAAACGCGAATTTTTTATTAAACGCGGTAGCTAAATAATGATATTCTGCAGAATCACCTTTAAACATAGAACTTAACTCAGCATAACTTAAACCAGTAAAGATTGCAATAACAGCAGAAATAAAGAAACTTAACCAAGTAGCGTTACCTGCATTAGAAGCTGCAACACCAATAAGAGCATAAATACCTGCACCAAGGATGATACCAACACCCATTACAGTTACTTGAAATAAACCTAAGGATCTTTCTAACTTCACCATCTTTTTACTAAATCTAAATTTTGTCCTTTAAAATAGTTTCTAAAAAAGAAAAAAAGGAGATATAATTTACTCCTGCGTTTTTCCACCTTGAAGTGAAGTTTGTTCTAAAAAATAATTTTGCACTTCTTTAAGTGGTTTCAATCTATCTTCAAACATCCCTTGTAAACGGCTCCCATCTTTAATTGGTTTTCTTCCCCCAAATCCAGGGTTTGCAGATAAAGTCGCAATACTCTCTTCAAGCCTACACATGTTTCCAGTATCAGGCAATATTCCTGATGTTTCATGAGTCTTTTTCGCATCAGCCGCATCAAAAAGTCTAAAAGCTACATTATAGCTGAGTTGAATATCTGTTCCATAGTTATCGTTAGTCATTTTTACCTCACTAAAAATTTTAGATGGTTTGAAGACAACAATCGATTTATAAACTTTGCCCTAAAAATCTAATTCAATACCAACGGGGCAATGATCAGAACCAAAAAATTTATTCAAAATAAAAGCGTCTTTTAATTTTAATTTTTTAGAAACTCCGAAGTAATCTATTCTCCAACCAACATTATTTGCCCTACAATTAAATCTATAACTCCAATAAGAATAATTCTCCCCTTCCCTATTAAACTCTCTAAAACTATCTAAGTAACCACTATCAATAAATCTAGAAAAACCATCAATTTCAATTTGAGTATAACCAGCAGTTTTGTTATAATTTGCTTTCGGATGCGTCAAATCAATTTCTTTATGGGCAACATTCATGTCCCCGCAAAAAATAACTGGCTTTTTCTTCTCCAATTTCTTGAAATAATTTAACAAATCCATATCCCAATTTCTTCTATACTTCAATCTCCTAAGTTCAGAACCCGAATTAGGTACATAAATATTAATCAAATAAAATTTTTCAAATTCTAAAGTTATAACTCTACCTTCTTTATCATGTTCTTCAATTCCAATTCCATAACTAACAGAAAGGGGCCTAACCTTAGAAAAAACAGCAGTTCCAGAATAACCTTTTTTCTCTGCACTGTTCCAATAATGGTGCTCAAATTCAGAAAGAATTTCATCAACTTGATCAGGATGTGCTTTAGTCTCTTGCAAACATAAAACATCCGGATTCATGCTATTAACAGATTTCTCAAAACCTTTTTTCAATATAGCTCTAATACCATTAACATTCCAAGAAATTAACTTCATCTTGCCAACCACGTAATGATATTACCAACAGCAGCACCAGTCATCTCCGATTTGTACAATACAATAGTAAAAACAGTAATGAACAAAAGTAACCACAATGCAATCTTAACCTTCCTATCAAAATATAGTATATCACCCATAAAAGAGTAATAAATTATCAAATATATAAAATTAACCAAAAGAAAGCATATATAAACAGATTAAAATTTGAAAGAGAATAAAAAATGGCATTTAAAGTAGATCAAGAAGTAATATTAGTATATTCAGATAGAATTAACGATAATGAAGACTCCATAAAATATTCCACAACTTACAAAGTAAGAATTATAGAAAACAGAAGGGCAGAAGAGATGGATGGGATTGACCAAAATTTTCAAGGGAGATTCATGCTACACAGATACGAGGTTCTAGAAATAATAAGCGGAACAGGTCATCCAGAAATAAAAGAAGATTTCTCAGGTGGGGGGGAAACATTTAATGGTTTAGAATCTAATTTACTCCCACAAGTAGGACAAATACGTACTTGTTTTTTATCTGTTAACAAAAGAAAGAAAAATAGGGGAGATATTTATCCTAATATAAAATTTTCAAGATTACCAAAATAAATTAACCAAATATTTCTTCCAAAATTCTGTTCCAACCCTTACACCTAATTATCTGGGTTTCTTTCAATTCAGCCTCTTCTTTATCGTTACACTGATTTCCAGGTACATCAAACAAATAAACTTTATCTACAACAGTTATACAATCTCTCGCATAATGCAGACCATCTTCAATTAATCTCTTAACTCCATATTCCTCACAAATTTCAGATTTTTTCCTTCTGTGATTAGTGCTACCAAACGTATTACCATATTCTATTTTAAAAAAAGCAGGATTTCCTTTATATCTAAAATGGTCATTAACTTGTTCATGTGTAATATTGGCTATACTATCTGGTCTAGCAGTTGGAGCCATTAAAAGATGTCCAGCATTTTTCAATTCTTGAATAGATTCAACAGCACCCTCAGTAGGTTCCATTAATCTGAATAAATCTGTTTGATAAAATTCTAAAACCCTCCTAACAATTTCATCATTACTAACACCAATAATTTTGCCCATATCATACCCGGTAAACTCCTCAGTTTTCAGCTTAGTTCCATATTCATCATTATGAAAAATACAAAAATTCTCCAAAAAAGGAAACAATGGTTCATCAATATCTGAGCCAATTATTAAACGATCAATAATATAAGGACTATTTGTCATAAAAAAGTGAACAAAGAACAACTAATAAACTTTACTTTAATTTATTCAACATATAAAGGGATATAACTCCTAAAGGCAAACTTATCCACTGTCCATATGTCAAACCAGAATATAGTTCAACATCTTTCAAAAATTCAATAAAAAATCTAAAAAATGAGTACATAAAAATAAACAACCAAAATACAAAACCCCTTCTGAATTTTTTCAACTTATACGCCCTTAAAACAACAAAGAAAATTAATAAATTCTTCAAAGATTCATAAATCTGTGTTGGATGCCTCAAACCTTCAACCCCTTCAAAGCTAGCACCCCAAGGGAAATTAGTAACCTTCCCATACAATTCTCCGTTAATGTAATTTCCCAAACGACCAAGAGCCAAACCAATAGCTAACGGAATAACCAAAACATCAGCCAAATCATAAAAATGAATATTTTTCTTCTTACAATAATACAAAGCTGCTAAAACAGCACCAATCAAACCTCCATGAAAAGCCATTCCACCATTCCAAATAAAAAGAATCTGAAATAAATTCTCAGAATAATAGCTCCAATTCAAAATAACATAAGCTAATCTACCACCCATGATTGAAAATGGAATCAAATAGAGAAAAAAATCCTGCATATCTTTCTTAGAAATATTTCTAGCCAATAAGGGAGTAACCCAGTAAGCAAATAAAAAACCAAGAACATAAAAGATTCCATACCATCTTATTACAATATTTCCAATCTGAAAAGCAACAGGATCCATAAAAAAGAAAATGAAATCAAAAATAAAAGACTTTCCATAGTAATGTTTTTAAATAAAGCTAGATTCTCCTTCAGATGGCAAAAAAGCGAGAAATAGCCGTTGTTTCTTCAAGGGGGCCAGAGCATGGTACTACCTTCTACCACTGCTGGAGTCGGGAGTATATCGGAGTTCCAAATTTGTTAGTTGGACTCACACGTGCAAACATAGAACAGCATAGAAAAAAACCAGAAGAGTTTGTTATTCAGACTCATCCACTATATGAAGGAGTTCTTCAAGGTTATGTAAGAAGTAAAGAAGTCTTCCGGGTAAATTTAGGTAAACATGGCGAAATAGAAGCAATGGTAAATACAAGAAATCCAGAGAAATTTGCTAAATCTGTAATAAGAAATTCACCAGAAGCACCATTTGATATAGCATATTCAATAACCGATTTAGAAAGCAGGATACCTTCCAGCCCTTGGAATGTTGGAAGTTTAAATGAATACGGAAACATTCTCCAAGGATCCCTATTAATAAGAGGAGACATAAACGAAGACTTAATTTTCGACGAAGAAAAAAGAAATGCAATGGCACTAGAAGCAGGAAGTAGCATGTTTGAAGCATTTAGGGATGCAGAACTAGAAGATAGAAATAATGAAAAAAAGG
>CAYYUK010000007.1:10668-33264 GCA_964474895.1 Candidatus Woesearchaeota archaeon | reverse complement strand
AAAAAAATAAGTGAATAGGCATCCAATTAAGGGGGGTTAATGGAGAAAACAACCCATTCACTTAAGCATATCTATCCCCAACTCACTTTCCATTACTTGTGCTCTTTCTACTCTATTTTTTGCCAAATCTACTTTCCCAAGCACATATGGGGAATTCACTCCGGTGATAATCGTCATGATTCTCAGCTTATTTTCCATTCCTGGCTCAATTCTTGCTCCCCAGATTACATTTGCATCCCTATCAAGAGAAGAAGTAATCATTTTACCAACTTTCTCAATGTCATCTAAAAGCAAATCCTCTCCACCAGTTATGTGAATCAATGCACCAGTCGCACCCTCATAATTTACATCTAACAAAGGATTTGACAATGCTCTATGAACTGCCTCATCAACCCTGTTTGCAGTACTAGACTCACCAATACCAATAACTGAAACACCACCGTTTGTCATTATTGTCCTAACATCTGCATAATCCAAATTAACCAAACTTGGAACTGCAATTGTCTCAACAATACCTTTAATCATAGTACTCAAAAGCTCATTAGCCACAGCAAATGCCTGTTTCAACGGCAACTGACCAGCAATACTTGCTAACCTATTATTATCTATTACGATAACAGTGTCAGAAACTTGCCTTAACTGCTGCAAACCAAACTCAGCCTTATCTATTCTAGCCTTTTCGATATCGAATGGCATAGTAACAGTACCAATAACAATTGCTCCCATTTCTTTAGCTATCTGAGCAACTATTGGAGCAGCACCAGTACCAGTACCTCCACCTTCACCAGAACAAATAAAGACCATATCAGCACCTTTCAATATTTCCTTTAATTCAGACATACTTTCTTTAGCAGATTCTCTACCCTTTTCTAGAAATCCACCACAACCAAGACCTCTTGTAAGATCTCTCCCTATCAAAACCTTCTTATCAGCAGAAGAAACATCCAAATGCTGCTTATCTGTATTAACTGCATACACTTCCGCACCAGAAATCCCTTTCTTGTGTAACCAAGATACTATATTATTACCTGCACCACCAACACCAATGACTTTAATATTTGCTTGACCAACCTCAAGATCATTGTTACCATCGTTTACATTTTCAGCGTTTTTTAAAGCTTCTTCCATAATAAATTCCATTTTTTATTTTTGCCCCCATTGTAGTTTACATTACAATAATTTTTTTATATGAGTAAATTTAATTACTCTCTAGAAAACAAATTAACGCCAATTGATTTGTTATGCTATAATACACAAAACACTATAGAAAACTTAAATACATGCCAAATATGTTTCGATCCGCGTCGCCAAACGTGAATTAAACGAATAGTATCGCCAAATACTAAACTATTTTTAAGTAAAAACGTATATAAATATTAATTGACTGCAAAATATACTTTTAAGTAAATAGGAAACTAATTTTTACTAAGAAAAAGCTTATATAATTCAAAAATAATTTACCTAATTATGAACATTGGTGATTACATAGAAGTCAAAACTGCAAAAGAATCCTTTAAAGGAATTCTAATGCCTGAATCAACAAATAATTACTTAGTTCTAAAGTTAAACTCTGGATACAACATAGGAATTGATAAAAAAAAGATAAAATTAAAGAAAGTTCTAAAGAAACAATCCACAAAGAAGGAAAAAAAACTAAAAATAACAAATAAAAAATCATTATCAAAAATCTCAATTCTACACACTGGAGGGACCATCGCCTCAAAAGTAGACTACGAAACTGGCGGAGTTATAGCTAAATTCACACCATCAGAAATACTTGAAACTTACCCAGAATTATCACATTTGGCAAATATTGATACTCGTTTAATCAGAAATATGCAATCTGAATCTCTAAGATTCGAACATTACAATTTAATTGCCAGGGAAATACTAAAAGAAGTCAAAAAAAAGGTAAAAGGAATAATAATTACTCACGGAACAGACACGTTGCATTACACAGCAGCTGCTTTAGCATTAATTTTAGACAAAGTTAACATTCCAATAATCTTAGTTGGATCACAAAGAAGCTCTGACAGAGGAAGCTCAGACGCATACCTAAACCTATACTGTGCAACAAAATTTATTGCAAAATCAAACTTCAAAGGAGTAGCTATTTGTATGCACTCCAATTCATCAGATGATTCTTGTGATATCTTACCTTCTCTTAAATCGAGAAAAATGCATACATCAAGAAGAGATGCTTTCAAGCCAATTAATTCAGAAGTTCTTGCAACAGTTAGCAAAGAAGGAAAAGTCCAATCATTTTTCAACAAAAAAGAAGTTCCCGGCACAATGAATGCCAAATTTATCAAAAAAGATTTGAAAATTGGAATTCTAAAATCCCATACCTGTTTATTTCCAGAAGATTTTCTACATTTCAAGAATCATGACGGATTAATTATAGAAGGAACTGGATTAGGCCACGTACCAGCAAAAAGCTTTGATCCAATTTCCAAAATAAATGATAAAAACAAAAAAGCAATAGAAACCTTAGCCAAAAAAATCCCTGTAGTAATGACTTCTCAATGTATCTTCGGTAGAGTTAACATGAATATTTACTCTCCACAGCGTGAATTGTTAGAAATAGGAATAATTCCTGGTTCGGATATGACAACTGAAACAGCTTTTCTTAAATTAGCTTGGCTTTTGTCAAATAATAAGAAAAAAGCTAGAGAATTAATTCAAAAAGATTTAAAAGGCGAAATCAATCCAAGAATAAAGAACGAATTCTTATAAAATCTATCCAAAACATATAAAAACAACAAATCAAATACATCTTCAATGAAAAGAGGTACTAAATTTCTAGATAAAAATAAACTATTCTATATAGCAATATTCTTAATTTTAACATTTGCAATAATTGCAACAATATTCCAAGCACCAAAGCTAGCACCACAAATAGAAATAGATGAATATACAAAACCTCCGATGATAACTCCAGAATTACAACGAGCAATAGAAATTGCAATAGATTCAAACGCAGAAGACATTCAAGAATTAGAAGCATATTTGAAGGATGGCTCAAGGACAATTTCACCAACAATGCCTTGCACTGATTTCTTCTGTAACAAACTAGGAAATACCTACGAAGACAATAATTATGATATTCAAGACATCCACAAATTAATCTGGCTAATAAACCTAGAAAGCGGAACAATAACAGACAAACTACAGTGTAGGATAGACTTAACTGAAAATGGAATATCTGACTTGGAAGATGTCATAGAATTAATTCACCTAGCATACATAACTAAAGGGGAAATCTGGATTGGACCACTGCCAGCTCCTGTAAACTTAATTTCGCCAACAAACAATTCAAATACTAGTGAAAATATAACATTAACGTGGTCTGCAGTAGATCCAAATTACAACAACAATATAAAATATGATGTATATTTCGGAGATATTGAACCACTAGAACTAATTTCACATGCAACACCAGAAACAGAATACACACTAGAAAATTTAGAAGAAAAAACTCATTACTGGAAAATAACATCTTACAACATATTTTGTGTGGAAGACACCTCGGAAATATTCGAATTTACAGTTCCAACCTACTCGGGCGGGGCAGAATTAAACGATACAATACCTACATTAACAAGTTTTTCGCCAACAGCAGGAGCAACTGAAGTATCTTTAGATAGCAATCTTTCTTGGATAGCAACAGATGAAGATAATGACATCTTAAATTTTACAGTTTCTTTTGGAACAAATATTGATGACTTACAAACAGTATCTCAAAATCAACAAGAAACATCATACAGCCCTACATTAATATTAAACACAACATATTACTGGAAAATAAACGCAACAGATGAAGATAACTACACAATAACATCAGATATCTTAAACTTTACCACAATTGAAGAAGAGGACGAAGAAGAAAACGACAATCCGCCAGACACCCCACCACCTGCAGAAGATCCCCCACAGCAAGAAAATGATAATAACAACCAAAACAATAACAATCAAGAACCAATACCTGTAATTACACTAACAATAGACATTCCAACTATAAACGAAAGTATAAATCCGGGAAGCAACTTAACAATAAATATTTCATTACAAAATCAAAAAACAGCAACAGCAACAGCCCAATTGGACTGCGAATTAAATGATAACGAATCAAATATAATAAATGCAACAAGTGAATCAATCCAAGTAGAAAATAAATTAAATATAGAAAAAAATCTCATAATTCCTGAAAACATAACCGCTGGAATCTATATATACACTTGTACACTAACAAGTAATGCAAATGAAATAGCAACATTCTCAAAAGAGTTTGAAGTAACTAAAACAATTCAAGAAGAAACAATATTCACAACAAAACTAATGCTAATTATAGCTACTATAGTAGTTCTTTCAACAATTGCAACAATTACTCTATTCAAAATTTGGAAACCCAAAAAACCAAAAAGAAGAAAAAGAACTAGGAAAAAAAGTAGAAAATCAAAGAAAAAATGAACTATAAACAATTAGGCTTCAAAGCAGGATTAGAAATCCACCAGCAGCTAGAAACTCATAAATTATTCTGTGATTGCCCATCTGTTTTAACAGACAACAAGCAAGATATAACAATAAAAAGGAAACTAAGAGCTGCAAAGGGAGAATCAGAAAAAATAGATGCAGCAGCACAATATGAACAACTAAAAGGGAAAACATTCATTTACCAAGCAAACAAAGAAAACACATGCTCTGTAGAATACGATGAAGAGCCACCACATTCAATAAACAAAGAAGCATTAGAAACAGCATTACAAATAGCAATTCTATTCAAGGCAACAATCCCCGATGAGATTCAAGTAATGAGGAAAACCGTAGTTGACGGCTCAAACACTTCTGGATTCCAAAGAACAGCTTTAATAGCAAGAAATGGAATAATAAACACTTCTAAAGGAATTGTAAGAATTTCAACAATTTGCTTAGAAGAAGACGCAGCAAGAAAAACAAAGGAAGATAAAAAGTCTGTTACATTCAATTTAGATAGACTTGGAATTCCATTAATAGAAATAGCAACAGAGCCAGACATAAAAGATCCGGAACATGCAAAAGAAACTGCAGAACTTCTAGGAATGGTTCTAAGATCTACAAACAAAGTAAAAAGAGGGATAGGAACAATAAGACAAGATGTAAATGTTTCAATCAAACAAGGTGCAAGAGTAGAAATAAAAGGCTTCCAAGATTTAAGAAAAATACCAAGAATAATAGAAAACGAAGTAAAAAGACAACAAAAAAGTAAGACAAAAGAAGAAGTAAGAAAAGCAACACCTGATGGAAAAACAGAATTCTTAAGACCGATGCCTGGAGCAGCAAGAATGTATCCTGAAACAGATATAAAACCAATAATAATCACAAATCAAATTCTCAAAAAGATAAAACTCCCAGAATTAATCTCTGAAAAAATAAAAAACTATCAAAAACTAAAAATACCAACAAATATAGCAACAGAGTTAGTAAAACAAAATATTAACATAAATGATTACAACTTTAAATTAGACAAAAAAATTATAGCACACATCCTAATAGAAATCCCCAAGGAATTAAAAACAAGGTATGAAATAGACTACAACTTCAAAAAAGAAGACTTTAATTTAATTTTGAAAGCATTAGAAAAAAAAGAAATAAATAAGGATTCAATAAAAGATATTCTCCTACAAATAAGCAAAGGAAAAAAACCAACTTTCAAAAAAATAGATGAAAAAACAATAGACAAAGAAATAAAAGAACTAATAAAAAAGAATCAAAAACTAATAAAAGAAAAAGGAGAAAGAAGTATTAACATACTAATTGGAGAATTAATGAAAAAATTCAAAGGAAAAGTTGATGGAAAATTATTACACAAAAAATTAAAAGATGCTATCTCCATTTAAATCTTAATCTAGTAAATATAGTATACAATAAAACAGAAACAATTGTAACCAACGTTAAAAATAATAATATTTTACCCAATGAAGGAAAACTTGGAGATTTTTCAAGTTCAGGAGATCTAATTATATTCTTACAAGCCTCCATAGCCATATCCAAATTACTTCTTGCCTCGTCATAATTGCCCAAATTCAAATAATCTCCAGCCTTATCTACCAATTCTTGTAACTCCAAACACTCAGGATTATTTCTAAAAAAGTCTTGCGCAGATAAAAGTTCTTGAGATAACTCTTCTTGTTCATTAAGAACATCTAAAACAAGAATCGCAGATTCATCAAGATCCGGAGAAGATGCAAGTGCATTAAAAGTAACTATATAGCTACCTGGCAACGGATTAACTGCATTTATTACTAAAGTAGTTTCTTCTTCCTTGTCAGACCTAAGTCTAGAAATAGAATCAACAGTCAAGGATAACAATAATCCTTGTTTATTCGCTTCCAAACTTAAATCCAAATTACTTATAGTAACATCACCATTATTTTGCAATATAGCTGGTACATACATTGTTTCACCTTTACTAATTGTTTGTCTGTCTACATCCAAAATTATATTCAAGGAAGCTATTTTCTTTGAACTGCCACCCCCACCACTGGATGACGTACTAGTAGATGGAGAACTGTCGGATGTAACAGTAATTGTAAAGCTATTACTTAATGTAGAATTAACTGCATCACTTGCATTAAAAACAAAAGAAGCATCACCAGAAAAGCCACTAGAAGCAGTTATGCTAACAACATTATCAGAATCGATGCTAACATTAATATCATCATGAACTGTAACATTATAATTTAGTTGGTCCCCATCAGAATCATAAAAATAATTATCCAAATCAAAAATATCAGAAAGAGTTGAATCTGCAGCCAAAGTTTGATCCTGTATATTGCTACTATAATTAACGTACAAATGTGGCCATTTAGAACTATTAGAAGAATCTGAAGAATAATAAGAAATATTCCCAGAACTATCTGAATCATTTTGTAATCTAAGAGAAAATCCATATTTTGAACAATTTCCTGCAAGCCAGCTAGTAATCACATCGGTAATTGAAAAACTGTCCATTGCCTCGGCAACTCCAGAAGAAACATTTGCTCTTGGTGTTATATTAATAATTGGTTGATTAATAAAAGTAATATTTGTTTCATCCCAACTAGAATTTACTTCATAAAGAGACAAGTTGGCATCTGTAAGTTCTGAACTAATAGTCAAATTTAAGGAAGCAAAAGAAATATTTGCAATCGAAGGAATTTGATCAAGGCTAAAATTCAAATAAGATCTTTTAATAGAATCTGTTAAATTCGAAATTCTTAAACTATCTGCCCCATAATAGTTTGTATTATTAAATTGAGAATCAACATAAGTATCAGAACTAACATTGATATTGATAACTTGATTAGCAGGGAAAACTGGTGCACCATTATTCGACAAAGTCAAATAGAATACACTTGAATAAGTAGCCCCCAAACTATCGTTGACAGTTATATTTATTGAATAACTATCAAGCACACTACTATTCACGGACAAATTAATTAAGCCAGTACTTATGTTTATATCAAATAAAGAGGAATTATCGTAATAAGATATTGTATGATTTTCCTCATCGGTAGCATTAATATCAAGCTCAAAAGTCTGCCCATTATATGAAGTTTGATTGGAAATATTGGAAAAAATAGGAGCATCATTTACCCATGTAACATTCAAACCCCAAAGTTCAGAATCAAATAGCCCATAGCTATCAAAAGTAGTAATATTAATAATGAAGCTACCGTTATCGGCATTGCCTGGAGTAAAATTAATTATTCCAGAAGAAAGACCAATTTCAAATAAACTACTATTATCTGTAAAGTTTAAAACTCCAACAGTATCATTAATGTAATCACTTATATTTAATTCAAAAAGAACATCTTCCATTGCACTACCATTTGGTATGGTGGTCAAATTAGGCTGATCATTAACTGCCCAAGAAAATATGCCAGAAGTACTAGCATTTTTTGTATCTCTAACAGTAACATTTATGCTATAAACTGCAACCTCTGAAATTAAGGTTGTATAATTGATTTCACCAGTGCTAGAATTTATAGTAAACAATGAAGAATTACTGGAAAAATTTAAATTGGCAGAATCATCTTCAGGATCTGTAGCATCCATATTATAATAAAATTCTTGACCGGCAGTTACATTTTTATCACCAAGATTATCAAAACTAGGCAATCCATTAACGATATAAACAACTGCTTGGGCATCAATTAATCCTTCTGCATCCCTAACAATAATAACTGCAGTAAAATTACCAACCATGCCATTAGTTGGAGTAAACGAAATAAGGGCTGAAGTTCCATTAACTCTTGAAATATCAAAATTAGAAGTATCATCAGAAAAAGTAACATTCCCGCCTTCAGGATCTGTAGCATTAACAACATATGTATAAGCAACACTTTCAGTCAAATTTTGGGGGGTCACAATTGAGTCTAAAATAGGTGCAGCAGCATAGACCCCACTAACAAAAAACAAAAAAACCACCAAAAAAAGATATCCTTTCACCATTCCACCACCACAAATCTAATTGATTTATAATAAAAATCTTCCGCATTTTTCATTGCTATTATAACAATATCAAACTCACCTTCAGTTAAAGGAACAAAAGAGACTTCACCAGTTTCAGGATCTATATCAAAAAAATCTGCATCATCTGAAAAGATATAGTCTTCACCAGCATCAAAATCATAATAGAATTCTTCTCCAACATTTAAATTAAAACTATCTGGAGCTTCATCAAATCCAATCTCCCCACCAACACCGCCTTCTCCAACATTCTCAACAGATTTAATATTAAAAATTCCAAAAGCAATAATTAAAACCAATAGACATCCTGCCACAACCAAAATAACACTTTTTTTCATAAAACACCCCTATTATCCACTAAAAATAGTACAAAACTTCAGCCTTTTTTAAGTTATTGTTTTATATTTCGTATTAGCCAACGACCATTCTACCAATAAAAAAACAAAAGCAATCAAAAGAAAATAAACTCTTCCATCAAAAAACACTCTTGTTTTCTTGGAGCCTGATAATTTAAAATATGCATCACTCAATTCTTCTTTACTTCTAACTAAATGAAATTCCCCTCCAGTTTCAGTTGCAAGAGTTTCTAAAGTCCCAACATCGAGTTGCGAAACAATTAATCCTTCTATAAAAACACCCCCCTCTTCAGTGCCTACACCTAAAGTATTTATCACAATCCCATTATCAACAGCATATTCTATAGCATCATTAATTTCAACACCAACATTACTCTGGCCATCTGTTAAGAGAATTACAGACCTTCCATTTAAAGTATCTTCAGACATTTTATACACATTAGATGCCAAAACAACAGCATCACCCATTGCAGTGCCACCAACATCTAGTATTTCTATTGAAGAAATAGCATTTTTTGCCAAACTCTTATCTTCTGTAAGTGGTTGATTTATAAAAGAAGTTCCAGCAAATGAAATAACACCAATATTAGTTTTAGCACTTAAAAGATCTATAAAATCTATGGCAGCTTCTTTTGCTGCTTCCAACCGATTCGGTTCATAATCATCAGCCAACATACTACCTGAAGCATCAACTAAAAGGATATAATCAAAATCACTGGCGTATCCTTGATACCAAATACCTAACCCTGAAACAGAAAATATCAAACAAACCAAAATTGCCAGCCTAAGTATAAGGGGGATAAAACTTTTCGGGAAAAATGTTTGTCGTGTAACTTTCGCTATTGCATCAAAATTAGCAAAGTTTAAAGCTCTCTTTTTGTTCCATCCAACACTAACCTGATGAACAATCACTAAAATAAACAGACTCACTAAAAACCATAAGTATCTTGGATTACTAAAGATTATTTCGATAGCTGCCCCCTCCTTTCAAAAAATGATATTGTTTCAGATACAAAAGATTTATCAGTATATAGTGGGAGACATTCTGATTTTACTTCATTTAAAAATGTAAAGAGTTCTTTTCTTTGGTGTTTGGCATAATTCTCAAATCTATCTTTTATCTTAGAAGGAACAAATGCTATTTTCCTACCGCTATATGGATCCGAAACAACAAACTCTTCGCTTTGAGCAGGCATAAACTCATCTCTAACATCTCTTAAAACAACAGATATAACATCATAATTATGAGATAAAATTCTAAATTTACTTTTATACTTCAAAAAATCTCCTTCGTCGCCCAAAAAATCTGACACAAGTACAATAACAGAACCAGGATTAAACATCTCAGAAACATAACTCAAAACCTCTTTCATTTTAAATTTCCCACCATATGTAGAATGATTAGACAAAACATCAACCATCAATGAATATTGTCTCCCTCCAGAAGAAGGCAAAAAAACTTTCCTAACCTTATCAGAAAAACATACTAAACCAATATTATAATTAGCCTCCATTGCAGTTCCAGCCAATGCCAAAATAAATTCTGCACCATAATGGGCTTTGATTTTACTTTGAGAACCAAACAACATACTTTCGCTTACATCATAAACAAAGATTACATCCATTCCTTTTTCTTGAAAAAACTCTTTAACCAATAATTTATCTGAACGCAAACTTGCTTTCCAATCAATACGCTTTGAATCGCTTCCAGGGCCATACTCTCTATGACCTTTAAATTCCGCCCCACTTCCACCAAAAATACCAAAGTAATTCTCACTAGCTCCAGAAGTAACAGAATAATCCATAACCTTGCTCATAATCTCTATTTGCTTACCCAATCTAATAGGTTTAACTGGAAACCTTCCCATTTTTACGGAACCTTCACCTTACTCAGAACATCTGTTATTACATCTTCTGACTTAATATTCTCAACTTGTCCATGATAATTCAATAGAATTCTATGCCTCAAAACATTGTATACAACTTCCTTAACATCTTGTGGAACAACATAAGCCCTGCCCAACATCAATGCTCTGGCTCTAGCCGCTAAATAAATATTAATAGATGCCCTTGGACTCACACCCCATTCAACATACTTTATTAATTTCAAATCATTTTTTGCAGAAGGCCTTGTATAACTAACAATTTCAGTTATATATCTCTTAATTTTTGGATGAACATAAACTTTCTTTACTAATTCTTGAATTCTAATAATATCTTTTGGAGAAATAACAGTTTTTATTTTATAATCTTCAAATTTATTCAAGGTAATATTTTGATCCATAATTAATTCTTCTTCTTCCAACTGTGGATAGTCAACAATAACTTTAAACAAAAATCTATCTATTTGTGCTTCAGGTAATTTATAGACGCCCTGGTTTTCCAATGGATTTTCTGTAGCAAAAACAATAAAGGGTCTCTCCAAATGATAAGTTTTTTTACCAATAGTAACTTGTTTCTCCTGCATAACTTCAATTAACGCAGACTGAACTTTTGGTGGTGCTCTATTTATTTCATCAGCCAAAACAAAATTTGCAAAAATAGGTCCTTTAACAACAAAGAAACCCTTCGTCCTGCTATAAGCAACAAAACCAGTAATATCTGTTGGTAAAAGATCTGCAGTAAACTGAATTCTTTTAGACTCACAACCAATTGTTTTTGCCATTGCCCTGATCATTAAAGTTTTAGCAATACCTGGAACTCCTTCCAAAAGAACACTGCTATTAGCAAATAAACAAGTCATCATATCTTCTATTACTTTATGTTGCCCAATAACAACTTTAGATATTTCCAATCGCATAGAATCAACTTTTTTCTTAAAAAAAGCAACCTCTCTCTCCATCCCAGAAATCCCTGAACCTTTAAACATAGATTTGCTTCTAACTTGTGTCTTCTTCTTGGGTGTGATCTTTTTCTTAACTTCAGATGATCTTTTTCTCTTATTAGAAACTCTAACTCTACCGACTTTCCTACCTCTTTTTTTAGTCACCATAAAAATAAACCCACTAGTTAAAACATTAAATTAATCATCAATTTTTACCTTTAAAAAACTATTGTCTACTTTCTCTTTTTGTTTCTCTTATTTGGTCTCTTTTTTCCTCTTTTAGATACAACTTTTTTATTTCTACTTTTCAAACATTTCACTAAAGAAATAGAATCCACTATCATTTTATCTAAATCAATCTTGGAAATCTCTTTGCTTTGATATGGTACGTGAGATATTTTATTTATGAAAGATATGACTTTTACTTTATTCTTAACTTTTTTATTACTTAAGGCAGAAACTATCTCTTCAAATGTTAGACTAAATCCTACTGAATAAAACTTGGCAAAGAAATGCCTCATTATAGAAAAGTACCTATCAACATCTCCAGATTTCTTCAATTCATCAAGCTTTGCAATAGTACTATCTACTAGTTTTCCTTCATCTATCTCTTCTATCTTAATCAATGTAACTTTCTTTTTCTTGCTTTTCTTTCTACGCTTGGCTAACAAGAACAGGACCCACAAACCAATCAATATAAGTACAATACCCAAAATTACATAAGATTGTAGTGAAAATGGCAACCTTTCAGGAGGGCCAACTCTAAAGATGGATGCACTTGAATAAATTCTAGATTCATAATCTAGAGAAACATAAAATAAATAATAACCAGGAATCATATCTTCAGCAACCCCAAAAACCTCTTCAAATTCGTTCCTACCTTTACTCAAACTAACAGAATTAGATCTATAAGATATTGTTTCCTCATCTTGACTCTTTATAGAATATTCTACATCTAAGAAAACAGAAGTATTTAGCATATTAGTTATTGTTATCTCACCCAAAACTATTTCTCCGGGATAAATAACTCTATACACTTCAGGGATACTTATATCTACAAGAAATGGACCTTCTTTCTCATAAACAGTAATAACAATTGGCAACTCTTTTTCAACATTCGATGATTCTCCTTTTATACTACCAACATAAACACTAGACTCAGTATCTTGACCAACAGAAAAAAGAGCTTCAAAAGAGTTAGATTTATCTCTCGGAACAGACAAAGATTTTTCATCCAAAAATACAAATTCTTCAATATTGCTAACACTCAATCCAACTTCAATTCCCTTACTTCCTTTATTTTTAACTTCAATTGTCTTACTTTCATACTCTCCTTGAGAAAAACGTTCTTCAATATACTGTGGATCAAAAGCAAAACTAACAACATCTCTAGCACCACCACCTCCGCCACCAGAAGACCCGCTCGGAGCCTGTTCAACAGGACAAGTCCCACAATCAACAACACAATTTCCACAAGTTTCATCGAACTCACATTCACCATTACCGCATTCAGAAGGAACAGTTAACTCAACAGTACCAATTGCAGTAGCTCTACCTGTAGAAAGATTTGCTACCTTAAAATGCATAAGTAGGGGGGACATAAATGATACAAAAATTAATAACAAAACCAAAAAAAATAATAGATTACCCCTTATTCTTTCCATGACCCAGTCTTGCCTTTTTTGATTTAAATAACTTCCTTTTTTTAAGGAATAGAACAACCAAAACAATAAGTACAACAACCAATCCAGCATAAATAAGATTAGTTACAGAAAAAAGAATGGCTCCAATAGTTATATCAAATACTTTTTCAGTAGTTACACCTTCATAAGACAAAACAACTCTTGCTTCATATTCTCCGGATTCTAATCCATTCATATCAAAATAAACAGGCACAGTCTTCTCTTCCCAAGAACCAAAAGTCATAGATTCACTTTTCGAGGAACTACCAAAGATAAATATTTCAGCATAAGCATCATTGATTTCATAATTCCAAAAACTTCTAGTTAAAACATTTATCCTATTTATCTGGCCTTTTTTGAATTTTTTCTCTTCTAAATCAAGAATATCTATCAATAAGTCACCTAATCTGAATTCCTTAACAAAATTTGCTTCTTCCCCATCATATTCTATGAAAAGTGTTGCATTATAAATTCCCGCAGAATTATCGCCTGGAAACCATTCCAAAGAAACAAGCCTAGTATCAAGAGGTTGTATGTTTAGCTCTTGAAAAATAATTTCATCTACAACAACTCCTTCTTCATTAATTATCCCAATATTACCATTAACAATTGAAATAACTTCTTTTCCAAGAGAAATTAACTCAATACCAAAATCAACAGGAGTTCCTGCTTCTGCTTCTCCAATTTCTATTTTTGCATCTAGGAATATTCCCTCATATGGAACTTCAACCAACACTGGAATTGCTACTGCAACAAAAGCAGCAACAGTACCACCTTCTTCTCCATCTCCAACTTGGGCTGCAACTATATCTGTTCTGTGCTCACCAGGTGCAATACGTAAGTCAGAAGGAAAATTAAAAAAAACAGTAAATTCTCTTGCCTCCCCAGGAGGTAAAGTCACAGGAGTTCTCTCAAAATCAAAATACTCTGCCAAATCACCTTCGACATAAACTTCAACATTAAAAGGAACAGATTCAGAATTAATAACTCTAAAAGTTATCTCGTCAGAAAGACCAGGTTCAAAATCATAATTAATTTTACTGGGGCTAATGCCTAAAGCACCAACATCTAAGCAAAACAAAACTAAAAAAACCCCTAACAAAATAACCCATTTCATATTAACCAAAATTAAACTAACTATATTTAAAACTTAGCATTAGGTGGCGCTACAAGTGTACAATATTGTTCCAGTATGTGCTCCTGCAGGTTCATCACTTGGAACTGTAATATTCACACCAAAATAAGCTTCATCATCACCATCATCAGGATTCAAATTTGTTATAAGTGTAACCTCTGAACCATCAACAGAAACATTAGCAAAAGCAGTTGTACAATCTGCTTCACTGTCCTGTGAATTATTACAATTAGATTGCCAATACTCGTGAGAAGCATGATATTGAGAATCAGTCCACAATTCACCAGCAGTATTAACTTCTTGAACCACAGTTATGTTAACATTACCATCATTTTCTAAAACATGCCAATCGCTTGCATTCAAACTATCATTCGAAGATCCTCTAGCTAAAGTACCAAAAGCAATAGCACTATCACTTATTGTACAACTAGTAACAGATTCAGGAGTTACAGAAACATCACCAGTTCCAGAAGTAGCTCTTCCTGTCAAAGGTTCAATCATAGTTAAACTAGCCCATGTACCCAAAACAGATGCAAAAATAGCAAAAACAATTAAAACTGATAAAAAATTATTTGATATATTTTTATTAAATAACGATCTTCTAACTTTCTTCATTGTAAATATCCCCCTCATCAATTTCTGGAACCATTATAGTTACATATCCCACAGGGCTAGAAACTAGCTGATTATCATCTCCATTGCCCCCTGGAGAATAATCTATTTTACCAGCAGCATTAAAAATTAAGAATGCACTAACAACCACAACAACAATTGCAAAAACAAGCATAAAAAACAATGCTCTGTTAGACACCTCATTCATCCAAAAATCACCTTACACTTCAAATACCAAAGAAATATTTAAATCTTTCGTTTCTTCTTCCGCTTAAAGTATACAAACCACAATAGATTTCCTATAACTAAAACGATCACTAATACAGTTAAAACAGTAGTTTTACTTATCTTACCTTCACCATAAACAACTTCACCAGTTAATTCAAGTCCAGAAAATTCTATGGATGTAAGAGAAATTGCAGTACCCAACTCAATCTCTGAACTCTTGCCACCATAATGAAGAATCAATGTAGTTTTGTATATTCCTTCCTTAATACCATTCGTGTCCCAATAAGCAATAACTTCCTGTCTGCCAAAAGGCCCTACAGATTCGGTTGAGCTTTTAAATCTTATAACTTCTTCATCATTAACAGTATAAACAACCATTTCAGCAAAAACACCATCTATATTTTCAGACCAATCGCTCTCAACAAGAATATTAAATTTTGCTATGTCCCCCAGTTTAAAATCTTCATTGACTAAAATATCTAAAACATTTAACTCAACACCACCAACAATGAATACCTTCTCAATTTCAGAAGTAACTTTCTCATCATAAAATACTGTAAGCTTAGCATAATACCTTCCTGGTTTAACATTCTCTAACCATACAGCAGTCAACTCGCCTTTTTCACCAGAGGAAATTCCTAGTTCAGTAGTACTAATTGAAGTTATTTTTTCATCCAGAGGATCATAAATGTCTATAACTCCATTGGCATTAGCAATGTTTTGCACACCAAGATTATTCACTGGAATTATAAAGTCAACAACATCTGTCCTGCCAGTCTCTGCAATCTTAATTTCAGCAGTAGCATATTTACCAGGATAGGGAACCATAACATGTAACTGATGAACAACTGAGACAACAGAACTAACTTCTGCTCCCTTGAAAGCATTAGTTTTTGGTAACTCTTTAGCAACAATCATAGTTTCAGTTATTCCAGGTTCTAATTTATCAGGCATAGTAAAAAAGTAAGATACTGACTTAGATTCATCGGTAGAAAGAAAACTAATCATACTGCTACCAAGAACAACACTATCAACAAGCCCTCCTTCCGCATAAACAACTATATCCATATCCCTATTCTCATTATTGACCAAAGAAAATTTTACTTCATGTATGGATCCAGGCTCAAAATCAAAAGTTTCTCTAGCTGGAGTAACTCCTAAACTTAAAACAGATTGAGACATAATCAAAACTAGAAAAAACAGTACAAAGTATCCAACTAAAGATTTTCTATTCATCTTGCTCTAATGTGTAATTACCCCCATTAACTTCTTCACTTTGCCCAGGATCCAAAACAACACCACCTGTAATTGAATTTAGTTTAGACTTTGAATTGCCTTCATTTACCAACTTCTCTTCATCAAGAGAATATGCAACAAGAGATACAACTTCAAACTTCAAAGGTTTACTTTCAATTTGTTTCCCATCTTTTGTAGCAACCAATTTCCAATAATATTCACCAAATTCAAGATCTGTCTCAAACTCAAAATAATTTACCTCCAAAACAAAAACCAATAAGGGATTTTCAAAAGTAGAATCATCGTCAACAAAAAGAGTATAATTATCATAATTGCCACTCCATTCAAAAATTGGAGATCTATCTGTAATTTTCCCCCTCGGATCAATAAGTGTAATAGAACTAAAAGCCAAAAAGACTATCAAGAATATGATTACAACAGACAATACTAAAACTGAAGATTCTTTATATCTTTTATTTAAACTTAACATATTCAAACACCCCCCTCCGTCAAAGCAGCAGTAAACGTCATAACAGAAAGTTTAGACGTAGCCTCTTCATCCAAAGGAGCTTTAATCCTAACATCAATCTCAACACTATCATTATTATCGGGGTACTGAAGAAAATTAACAACTTTATTCTCATCACCTACACCAAACAACCCAAAAGTAACATTAACCCAGTCCATCAAAGAAGTTTCAGAATCAAAAGCACCTTCTTCTCCAGAGACATCATCTGCTTTACATTGGTAATATTCTGTTTCAGATCCCGCCTCGTCAAATAACTTGGTGCCCACTGAAGTAATATTAACCAAAGCATTGCCATCATTTTGAACGACAAAGGGACCCGGATCTCCTGTTTCAGTATCATAATAAACATCCCTAGTTATAGTTCCAAAATTCATAGTATCATTGGGAATTGTAATTGCAACATAACTATCAATATCGAACTCCCACACAAGACTATACTCACCATAAATTTCACCATCCCAAGCCCTAACCCTCCAGTAATAAGTAGTATCAACATCCAAATCATCTGTAGGAGTATAACCAACACCTGCAGCTTTTACTAACTTAATCTCAGGACTAAGAAAATTAAAATCATTATCAACCCAAAGATCATAAGTCAAGGCATCATTATCATCATCACCAGGATTATACCAACTAATATCTGGAGTTCTATCGGTAGTAGAACTAGCATTTTTCGGAGATTTCAATACAACTTTATTTGGAGCAGTATTTAAAATAGTTAATTTAACAGACTCAGCGCTACTTCCATACGCCTCCGAATCATAAGGAGTTACATTACAATTCCAATTTTCCCCCTTTGTAGTATTTCCAGAACCAAGAACAATTGAGGTTGTTACATCGTGAGTAACAGAAATTTGCCCGCTTAATTTTGCAACATCATTTTCATACCAAGTGTAATTTGCATACAAATCATCTTCACTATCATGATCTCTTACACTAAAATAACAATGTAAATCTTCAGAAGTAAGATTAGTTAAAGAAGTAGAATTCAAAATAATGGTACTTAAATAAGGTAACTGATTGGGAGTAACATTTTCCTGTAAGTAAGAAGTAATATTCAACTCCCTAGTATCAGTATACTGGGGGAGAGAAGTATTCATTGTATAATTAGAATAAAAACTATAAACAGCATCATTAGTCTGATTATATGAAGTAACATTCTGCCTAGTTATAAAACCACCTGCATCTGTCAATTCAGAGAAAACAAAATTATTATCTTTATCCCAAGTAGTAACATTGGCATTTTCAATATCTCCGCTAGTATTACTAACATAAACATCAAGATATTCTTTAACATAAAAACTTGCATCATTTGCTGCTACAAAATTAAAATCATGATCATTTAAAGTACAATTTACAAATGTAAGATTGTTTGGACTAACACTTGTACTCCTATCTCCAACATATGCAATATTAGTGCTACCGGATATCTCAGAATCAATAAAATAGATATTATACAAATTAGGTATGGTTTCACGATCGGTAGTATTTGCATAATAACGAATAGCGTAACTACCAGAATTAATTATTCCATTTTTAAATATAATGTCGTGTGCACTAGAGTTCAAAGTACTATAGTACTCATGATCGATTCCAAAACCATAACTAGCAGTAGTTATGTTATTTCCATCAAACAGAATGTTACTAATGTTGCTAAACCTATCTGGAGCGATTCTTACACCATACTGTCCAGAAGCATAAGTTACTATAGTATTATTAATATACGAAAGGTTTTCAAATCCCCCATCTTCAGGAGTATAAATTAATAAACCATATTCACTAGTATCCTCGGACAATTCAACATAATTATCTTTAATAATGTGTCCATATTGGTGACCTCTAAGAACCATAATCCCATCACCAACAGTGTCATTAACAAAATTATTAGTCACATTAAAATTAATAAAAGGATTATTACCATCGTTATAAATAGAAATAGAATAAGTGTCAGCATCCAAAACAGTATTGTTTGCTATAACTGTATTCTCAAGAAAGGCAGTACTAGAGTAGGCTAGAATCCCGTAACTTAGGGTAGAATTTACAGTATTATTAGAAATAGTACTATTCGTTGGATAGAGAATTATTCCATAATCAAAATCCTCGACCACACAATTTTTAACTGTAACATTATTATAAGAGGTAACAGCTCTAATTCCCCTACTACCTGCAGTATCATCTCCTTTAATCATATGACCTGCACAATCCAAAAAGATATCGCTAGCACCAATTTGCAAACCGTGTGCTACTCCTGGACAATCAAGATCAGAATCAAGAGTAGTGCTAGTAGTTATGGTCTCTAAACAAGAAGCCGCGGAAAGAATTGTTAAATTAGTAGAATTAACCCAATTACCGAGTCCATCATTATCACTAAGCCGCATACCACAAGTCCAATTTTCTCCAACAGATAAATTTCCGCTACCAAGAGTAGCATTAAACAAAGTTCCACTAGAATAAGAATTATTAAAATCTTCAGACAACCAAAGAACAGAATTATTGTACCATTTAACACTAACATTCAAATCATCTCCATTAGGATCTGAAATTGTTGAAGAACAATTCAAATCAGAAAAAGTACCATTACTTCCATCTAGGGAACTCAATAAAGGATTTGGATCATTGGGAACAACCCCTCCCATAACCAAAGTAATATTCAATCTAATATTATCTGTTAAGTTTAACTGTCCAGTATAGTTTCCGGAAGAGCTAGGATGTGTTGCATTAATTGTATAATTAGTGTAATAATCATAATCATAATCATCTGTTTGATTATATTCTGTAAGATTCCGTCTGAACATTCCATCTACATCGGTTAGTCCAGAAAAAACAAAATTACCATTCCTATCCCAAGCAGAAACGTTTGCACCTTCCAAAGCACTGCCACTTGTAGAATTTACATAAAACTCAAGATGCCAATCAGTAAAAATCATTCCAGCAGTACTACCACCAATAAATCTAAGATATCCATTATATGTGGTGTTCAACATTGTAATATTATTCACTCCATTATCACCAAAATCATCAAAGTACAATGAATAAGCTTCATCAGAGTAAAGCTTTGTATCAACAAAATAATTATTAAATAAATTTGGTGGCCCATCGGTACTGTTTCCCCTATACATAATTGAAAGAGAATCTGTAGCATTCAATACGCTATTCCTCACAACAGTACCACTAATCTCGCCAGTATCAGGATAACCTGCAAATTCAATTGCATAAGATGAAGAAGTACCATTTGTAGTCACATTTGTATTTTCAAATAAGAAATTTCTAATCGCACCATTTCCTGCAATAATTCTCACACCATATTGACCATAAGCATTTGCTAAAACAGTATTATTGATGAATGTAACATTCTCAAAAACAGTTGTAGGCTTATAAACATATACACCATATTCCCAAGAATCCGCAGAGATCTCAATAGCATTATCAACAAATCTATCCCCATACTGCCTGCCTGCATAAAACATTATACCGTCTCCAGTAGACGAATTAATAACATTTCCAGTAAAATTGTTGTTATTAACATATCCTGCACGACGAATCTGATAAACAGCACTATTAATTATAGTGTTGTTCTCAATTACATTTTTTTCTGTAAGTCCATCTGCAGAACCATAAAGTGCTATTCCATAATTTGAGGAACTACTTACATTATTATTAATAACAAGAGAATTCTCCATGTTATAACCATAAATTCCAATTCCAAAATCCTCAACAACACAGTTTTTTATAACAAGATTATCTTTCTGATTAGCATGAACACCTGCATCAGAAGTTCCATCATCCCCGTCAATGGTATGGCCAGCACAATCTAAAGTTATACCATTTAAGTTCATCACAAGACCGTGCCCAGTACAATCAGTAAGATCTTCAGTAAGGGTGGTATCTACAGTCAAATAATCTCCACAACTTACAGCATCATAAGCATACCTTACTTGCCCACCGTAATCGAATCTCAGGGCAATATCTGTTGTTGTATTTGCCCACTTTAATCCAACTTCATATCCTGTATCATTACAGGAGTAATTCTGAACAAATACGCTTTCTTCTTCTTCATCCCAAACATAATCTAAGACTTCTTCCCCACATTTCAATTCTAAGAATTTTAAATCATAATCTTCACCAACGTTGTCATATATTGTCCATTTGGTATCCCATCCAGAATGATTTCTTGGGGGTGGTAATTCTTGAGAAGCATCATTCACTGCAGTTATTGTTAAATTTGCAGTTCCAGTGGTATTAAACATTACTGTCCAATTATTTCCTTGTTCTACGAAAGTGTTTAAATTTAATATTGTTATTTCAACTTCATATGTTTGATTACTTAGATGTGGTGTTATCCATTCTATGTAATCTATTAGTTCGTTGTCATTTGTATCATATGGTGTAAATTCCTGTTTTGTTCTTGTATCATTAATAATCCAGTAGAGGTTTATGCTCTCTACTGGAGATTCTTTTATCTCTGTGTATGTAAGAATATTTTCATAATGAATATCACTTGATACTGTTATTTGCTTTTTATGTTCTGTTATCTCTGTTTCTTCTGATGTTGGTCCTGGCAATTGGTATTCGATCTCTACTTCTTTGACGGCCCCTTCTATAACAATTTCTATCATTTCTTCTTCATGAACTACATAACCAGTTGGAATACCAGAAAAAAAGTTTTTGAAGAATTCTACTACCTTTGAAAATACAGAATTTACATTAAATGTTGCTTGCCCTGTAATTAAAGGAACACTCTCTTCAATCGTTTCACTAATATTTTCATCGTTAGTTACTTCAATAGAAATATTGTCTTCAAAACCGATCACATTTATATCGGTAGCCTTAGGATCTAACTCTACAATTAAATCAGAAATTTCTTCATCCAAAACAACCTTCTTTTTCCACACTACTTGTTTATTTATAGTAACTGAAGTGTAAGTATCTGTTATATTCGCAGTTAAGTTATTAGTAAGATTAACCTCTACAGCATTAATAGTAGTTTCATTAGTCAAATTCAAAGACCCATTAGCAATTGGAATATTCAATGACATGTTTGCTTCAGAAGTATTAATTGTCATATTTGAAACAGAACTATCTCTATTATCAATAACATCTTCTATTTCGGTTTCATTTATTTCAAGAGTTTCATTTACCTCTTCTTCAGTAATGTTTATATCTTCAGTAAGATTAATTTCTTCAGTTTCATTATCGCCAAAGTCCTGGGGAACCGCATCTTCTTCAGGTAACTCTTCCTGCACATCTTCAGTTTCTTCTTCTTCCTCTTCTCCACCTCCAGAATCTTCTTCTACAACTTCTTCTTCGGTGGTTTCTTCATCTACTTCTTCTACTTCTTCCGCAACTTCTTCATCAACATCAGACCCACTATCTTCAACAACAAAACCTGTAAGTTCAACGTTCTTCATTCCAAAAATAAAAAAGAAAACTAAAAAGACAATAAGTAGTGCAAACATGCTTCTTTGTAGGTTAAGGGAATCAACAGAAAAGAAATTAGATTTATT
>CAYYUK010000007.1:0-10568 GCA_964474895.1 Candidatus Woesearchaeota archaeon | reverse complement strand
GTGGGATAAAAAAGATTCAAAACCTTGGAGCAAACACTATCACTTCTTTGTTCAACAATATTAATCTTAGAAGAACTTTCATAGACTTCATCATCATAATATAACATTAATTTATAATCATATTCTCCAAAATCCAAATAATCAATAAAAGTATCGACCTTCAGCTCCTCGCTAACTAAAACATCTCTAATTTGGGACCATACCAGCACCCCATCAAGAGATAGTTCCTCATAAATTTTAACAGGAACATCTTCTAAGACATTAGAAAACAAAGACCATTCAAATTCAGCAGGAGATAAAAGATTTTCAAGACTGCCAACCAAAACATCAACAACAATTTGAACATTATGAGAAACCTCAATCAGTCTGCTAGTTTCAACAATATAATTATCCCCTTCGATTTGAATGTATAATTCATACTCACCCAATAAATCTTCGGGGATGTAAATACTGCCACTTCCAATAATTTTCCCATCATCAGAACCAATATAAACAGAATCTTGATTTTCAATATCTGCACCTACAAATCCAGTAAACCTAAAGAAATCTAATACAAAATAAAAGAACCTATTCCAATAATTACCCCTTCCACAATCTTTTTGACAGTTATACACATTTTCGGTAGAATCGCTACATTCTCCATCACCACAATAGTCACCAATAACTTCATTAAATTTGCAATCTAGATCACAATAAGTGCAATTAATACCATATTCTGGAAAACATGCTTCAGCAGTATTTTTGTCTCCGAAATCACATTTCTCAAATCCTTCCTTTATACTATTTCCACAAGTAGAATTAATTTCTGGACTAAATGAAGCCCCTGCCCTTTGAATCCAATATCTAACATCAAAATCTCCACTAAGATCATAAGGAGATTCAACATTATAAGTAAATTCTAATGTACTTCCTGGTTTAACTGGAGAATTAGTTCTAAGTATATTTACATCCAAAATTTTCACACATTCTCCACCAATACATCTTTCATAGAAAAGCGGACAATCAGAGCTAACATTACATTCAGAGACAAAAGTTTCAACATTTCCAAAATTTCTCCTAGTAGAACCTTCACCTAACGGATTCGAAACAGACTCATTACTAATATGATAAGTACTAAACCCTGTAACATTAAAGAAAAAAGTATCCGACACATTAGTTATATTACTACAAACCTTGCTAGGACAAATTGAACCTTCTCTATAAGCAGTTTTATTACCTGATATATTGTGATCAATATTATAAAATGTTAAAGCAGCACTAACATTTAATCCATTTACTGAAGAATTTACATAAATAGAATTGTTTCCTATCATAACATCTGAACTAAGACTTTCTCTGTCTATACTCATACCTTTCCCAAGCGGCTCAAGAAATCTTAATTCTCCTTCATTGGTGTCTTTAAAATAAACTATTGAATCATCCTTAATATAATACTTTCCTATTGGTTGATCAACTAAATAGGTATAATTAGCCCCTTGTCCGCTTATATTCAAGTCATAGCCGTAAACATTACTAAATCTGTTATTTGTAAAATTGTTCATATGTGAACTTGCGCCATCCCCCAATTTAATTACATCTGCTTGGGCAAAAATTATATCATTATTTGAAATAGAATTATTATATGACTGTTGATAAAAATAAAAAACATCAGATTCTGCACCGCGAACAGCAATTGTGTTATTTTCAATTAGATTATAATTTGAACCATAAAACTGAATTCCGTGACAATTTCTATATCTTTGCAAAGCATGAGGATCACAGTTATTAGTGTTTATATCATTACCAAAAAATTTATTATTCATGGCGGAATAAAAATAGGCTCCCTTTCCTTCGTCTCCAGTGGCAGTGAAATTGTTATAACTAATGTTACTATAACTACCTAAAACTTTAAGTCCAACAAAATTTTGAGAGACTACAGTATTATTTTCAAAAGTAGAATAATCTGACAATTCAACCCCACAACCCCTAACATAAAAGGTGTTATTCAAAATAGTAGAATTTTCAGAAGCCCGAAGCCCATAATTACTTCCAGTATAATTTGTAACATTAATTATGTTATTAGTTATGTTTTGTCCAACATTCCAAATCCCTGCTCCCTCGCCGGAGAAAATAATATTATTAGAGTCTATAACCACATAAGAAGAGGGCATATCAAGACTTTCTATTCCAAAAAACCCAGGTCCACTAAGATTAAGTTTATTGCCCTTTAATATAATATTAGACGAATTATGCAAATGAATCGATGCTGCAAGTATAGAAAATTCATTTGAAGATATATTATTGTCCATGACACTAATATTACTAGTCTCATTAAGACTTACACCATCTATCCTGCCCTTACCAACGTGTTGCGGAAAAGTATTTATTGTATTATTGTAAATATATCCTTCATCAACATTTGTAAAAAGAATAGCAGAATAATAATTTTCATTTCCCTCTCCAGATCGAATATTACAATTTCTAATTGTAATATTGTCTTTTCTATTATCCGCATTAACACCAATTGACCTAAAAGCATATCCGGGACCAGTATTTGAAAAGTTTATATCATGTCCATTACAATCTATTCCTCCATTATCACCACGAAAAACTATCGCAGAAGAATCACAAGACAACCCTGCACCAAGAGTAACACTATTTGTTGGTTCAGACATACAACTCAAATTACCTACACTATAATTACTAAAAGAACTTACTGTAAAACTATAAGTACTTCCATCAATAGTAAAATCAGTACATTCTCCATCCCCGCACCACCCACCATTCTTTTCAATAGTTGGAGTTCCCGTGACTGAAATATCATAAAAGGTCAATATTGCTCTTTTATCTAGTCCTGGTTTGTTTGAAGAATCAACACTTATAAAATTATGATCTATAAGTATATCCTTACTTAAATTAGTGCCACTTCCATTTATAGGGTCAAGAAATTTGATCAATCCTTCTTCTCCAGAGTTCCCAAAAGACAAAAGAGCACCAGCACCAGAAAATGAATAATCCGTAATATTTTGGTTAGTAACATTTGTTCCATTTATCCCCTCACTAGCTATATTGAGATCTTCAGCCCCAACATTAAAAAAAGTATTTCCACTGATTTTGTTATTTTCTGGATAGCCACCCCCAAATAAATCAAGAAGTATTCCATTAGAACCAGCTTCTATAATGTCATTCTCAATTAACAAATTATTGTCAGAATTACCAGAGAGATAAAAAGCACTGCCTGTCGAATTCAAGGTATTATTAGTAACATTCGAAGAAGAAGAAGAAGAAAAGAAAACCGAATAAGAACTGCCAGTAATAGTATTATTGTCCAAAACAGAATCATTAACATTAATAAAATAAACAGCATACTTTGCACCCAAGGTAGTACCATAAACAATATTACAATTCTTTAGAGTAAAACCATTATAGTTCTCAGCGCGTATACCATTACTAGCGCTGGAACCGACAGAATAAGTTATCGTATGTCCCTTACAATCCAAGACAACATCATCCGCACCAATATAAAGTCCAGACCCCATACAAGTAACATTAGCCGTAAGATTTATACTTGTAGTCAAATTGGCACCACAAAGAGAAGATTCACATACAAGCTGCTCAACACTACTAACATCTTTATTTTCCTCACAAATCAAATTATATGTGCCAAAAATTCCGCAAACGACAGTTTGATAATACCATTGTTTATTCACTGGACTAGCCTGGCTACAAGCCACCCCATTACAATAAAGATCAGTTATTGTAGAAGGAATTACTGCATAACTCCCACTACTATTATCTTGCCAAACCAAATCAGCCCCACTAGGAATTGTAACCTGGCAGCCCATTGAAATATTCTCTCCAATTGCAGCAGAGTTAGAAGAAACATTTATATCAACAGTTGCATCATAAGCATATCTTACTTGCCCACCATAATCGAATCTTAGAGCAATATCTGTTGTTGTATTTGCCCATTTCAATCCAACCTCATATCCTGTATCATTACAAGAGTAATTCTGAATATTTACACTTTCTTCTTCTTCATCCCAAACATAATCTAAGACTTCATCTCCACATTTCAATTCTAAGAATTTTAAATCATAATCTTCACTAACGTTATCATATATTGTCCATTTTGTGTCCCACCCTGGATGATTTCTTGGTGGTGGTAATTCTTGAGAAGCATCACCAACTGCAGTTATTGTTAGATTTGCAGTTCCTGTAGTATTGAACATTACTGTCCAGTTATTTCCTTGCTCTACGAAAGTGTTTAGATTTAATATTGTTATTTCAACTTCATATGTCTGATTACTTAGATGTGGTGTTATCCACTCTATGTAATCTATTAGATTATTATCATTTGTATCGTATGGTGTAAATTCCTGTTTTATTCTTGTATCATTATTGATCCAGTAGAGGTTTATACTCTCTACTGGAGATTCTTTTACTTCTGTGTATGTGAGAATATTTTCATAATGAATATCACTTGATACTGTTATTTGTTTTTTATGTTCTGTTACTTCTATTTCTTCTGCTGTTGGTCCTGGTAGTTGGTATTCTATCTCTACTTCTTTTACAGTTTCATCCAAAATAATTCCTATATTCTCGCTCTTCTCTTCCAAAACAGCATAGCCTGTTAGGTTTCCACTAAATAACTCCCTAATAAAAACTAAAAAATTATAATAAAAAGATTTTACACTTAACGTTGAGTGTCCAGTAATCAAATTTGTAGATTCTATGGGTCTCTCAACACCAGAATCATTAACGTAAATACTATCCAACTCCAACTCAATTTCAGCACCATCTTCTATCTCAACAATATTAACATCTGTAGCTTCAGAATCTAATTCTACAACCAAATCTGAAATCTCTTTATCTAGAACAACTTTCTTTTTCCACACCACTGGTTTGTTTATAGTAACAGAATGATAAGTATCAGTTATCTCTTTTGTTACATTACCCCCATCATTAACCAAAACAGCATCACTTAACGTTGTATTAACCAAATCCAAAGGCTCATTAGAAGAAGTATCATTATCCAATGTTTCATTTATCTCAAGAGTTTCATTAATCTCTTCTCCAGTTATGTTTAAGTTCTCAGTAATATTAATTTCTCTAGTTTCATTTTCATCAAAATCTAAAGGAATAGAACCATCAACCATCTCTTCTTCAATTTCCTCTTCTTCCTCTTCACCACCACTAGAATCTTCTTCAACGACTTCTTCCACTATCGTTTCTTCTACAACTTCTTCTGCCGCTTCTTCAATTTCCTCATCAACAGCAGACTCACCATCATCAACAACAAAACCAGTAAGTTCAACGTTCTTCATTCCAAAAATAAAAAAGAAAACCAAAAAGACAATAAGTAGTGCAAACATACTTCTTTGTAGGGTAAAGAAATTATTACTATTTGGGGAATAATCAACCTTGTGATTCAACTCCAATAGTCTAGCTTTCCTACTTGCATCCTTTCTGTTAGAACCCAAATAAACAGACTTAACCCTATTATTCTTTCCTCTAACACTAGTATAAAAATAGTCCTTTCCAGATATCCTCTTTTTATACAATTACACTACACCTCTTTAAAAAGAATAAAAAACATTATTACTTTTAAATCTTGTCTTTTTAAGAAAAACAGACAAATTCTGTATCAACCAACAGGCCTGGTAAATTTAACTTTATTTATCAAAACAGTTGGTGTAAAAACCGGTGTTTCGGCTTCCCAACTCGTTATTTGCTCAACATTCTTTCCAAAAGTAGATAGATTTTTCAAGAGATTCAACATATTTTCACTTATCCTCAGCCCATTTATAGGTTTTACAATCTCCCCATTTTCAACCAAAAACATTCCATCTCTTGGAATAGTAGAAAAATCCCCCGTAGCATAGTTTTGAAACCTTGTATACCACACATTTGTAACATAAATTCCCTTGTCTATTTCAAAGGGGTTCCCTTTCTTACCCTCTAATACCAGATTACTTGAACTAGGACCAACCAAACCAGCATTGGCAGTAGTTTTAATTCCATATTTTTTAGCAGTAGATGTGTTATGTAAATATGTTTTAAAGATACCATTGCTAATAATTTTAGTTCTCTGGGTGGGAACTCCCTCATCATCAAAAGAAGAAGAACCCAAACCGCCAGAAATTTTGCCATCATCCATAAGATTAAAGTCACCAATTTTCTCACCAATTTTCCCTGAAAAAAAAGACATTCCAGACTCAACACTGTCTATAGAAGAAGCAGAACCAACAGTACCCATTAAATCGGCTAATGGCAAAGGATCTATAATCATATCAAACCTTCCTTCATTTCCTCTATCTGGTTTTATAGACATTTTAGCAATCTCACCTGCCTTCTCAGAAATCTTTTCAACACAAAAATCTCTCAAATTTCTTGAAGAAACAGTTTTATGTCCTGATTCATTAGGGGAATTGAGAGCCCTAACAGAAAAGTAAAGTGAAGAAAAGTTTTCAGTTGCATCAACATTGCCAGAAGTAAGAATCCTTCTCTCTCCGATATTAGCATCAAATTTACCAGAAACTCTCTTAGAGTTCTTTAGTGCTGCATTAATTCCAGATTCAACAATATCAACTGCATCAACATCTTTTACATTCGAATCAAATCCGTCCACTATTTTGTTATAAGAAAATGGTCCATTAGCAATCCCATTATAATCATTATTGGGTTGGGCATGCTTCAAAAATTCAATTATATCCTTAACAAGGTTATTTGCTCCTTTTTCAGTCAAATCTTTTAAGGTAGTTGCAACTATTTTTTTATCCTTTGCAACAAAAATAAATATGGATGAAATAGATTCCAACCCTGTTTTGACAATTTTATTATTTACAAACTTAATATCATTAGAATCAACAACAGACCCTATTAAAACAAAATCATCTACATTTCCTTCCAATTTCTTCTTAAGATAATCTAACATAATAAACCTATTTCAAATTTTTTATTTAAAGATTATGGTTTAATAAATTCCTTTAAACTTCTCTTCTCTAACAGTTCCTTATATTTCTTACAGTCGCAATAAGGGCCTGTGCCTTTCGGATAATCATTAAGATCTTCCGATTTTGTTTTCTCCTGTATAATCTTTGCCTCTCTAGCAGCAAGAGCAATTAACTCATCATCAACAGTAAGTATTTTGGATCTGTGCTTTAGAAAGTCTACCCCAACAAAATCTGGTTTCTTGCCGTGTTTTTCTTCATAAAGCAAAGCATAAATTGCTAGCTGTAGTCTATACTCATCAGTAAAATTATCTCTCCTGGAAGATTTATAATCTATTAAAGAAATAACTCCCCCATCATTAATAACAGCATCAATAAAACCCTGAATCATATGTTTATCAGATTTATAGTAAACTTCTGTTTCTGGTTTAAAAGTCTCAAAAGCTTCCTTAAATCCAACTTTCTTAGCCTTGTTTATTACCTTTCCAATAAAATTATTGAACCAGTTATCTAACATTTCAACAGATTCATCATAAAAGAAATTTAACCGATTATTGCCCAATTTGAGTTCTTCCAATTCATCTTTAGCAGCAGTCCACTTTTCATTAAACAGACTTTGCACAAGCATTCTTAACTCAAATTCATAATGACCATTATCAATAGAATCAACACCAACTTTAAACAAATCTTCCAAAACCGAATGAACTATCTTACCCCTAACCAAATAAATGGTCGGAGCCAATTCAAGACCCATAATGTATCTATGGTAATAACAACGAGGACATCTCTTATAATAATTTATTGAACTTGGACTTTGTATTCTTTGTGCCATTAAAAAATAAAAAATAAAGTCTATTTTAAAGATTACTCTGTTAAAAGATATACTTATCTATACTCTAATGTCTCTAGAATTCAAACTATATAATAAATTTGAATAAGAAGTAATTAATTAGAAATCTACTTTTTTTTCCTAGATTTTTTTACAATCTTTTTTTTCGTACTATTTTTCTTAACTAATTTCCTTTCTGGTGATTTTTTTGGGGGGGATTTCTTAATTTTTGATTTACTAACTACTATCCTTTTTTTTGATTTGGTATTTGAAGACAAACCACTAAAAAACCCATTTTTCTTCTTAATTGATTTCTTAACTTTTTTAACAGTCTTCTTTTTAGATTTTTTAACCTTTCCACCCTTAGAAAACATTCTCTTAAAAAATCCCTGTTTTTTCTTTTTTTCTTCAAAAACTTCTTCAGGATTTAAACGCGTAGATTTTCCAGTAACTCTCGCAGCAGAAGCAATCTCTCGCTTTCTACTTTTAGCTAATGCTTCTTTCAATAAAGGCAACTGTCTATTTATATCTCTCATTAATTCGGAAAATTTCTTTATCCTAATACGATAAGAAGACTCAGAAACACTACCTTTTTCAAAATAGCCTGATTGTGTATTTTTTATTAATTCTTCAAGAACGCCAGATTCATGAATCAGCCTATTTATTTTATGTTTAGTTCTATAATAGACTAGTCTATTTTTAAAAATAAAGAAAAGAACAAAAACTGCGACAAATATTATTAACAGTTTCAACCAATTATTAAATAAAAAATTCTTCAAGGTTTTAGCAGTTGCTACATAAGCAAGATTTAATGCAGTATACTGGCCCTCAAGTTCAACAAGTTCGGAATAAGCTTCATCCAATAGTTCATAGGCATCTTCATACCTTTCACTATCAAACTCAAATTGCATTTCACTCAAGATTTCATCCACTGAAGAAAGATTAATATTTTGGCTTCTCTCTTTAGTTTCATTATAAAAACCATAAACATATATCAATTCATCTCTTGTGATATATGCTTGCCCCTTCAAACTAATTATTTCGTCAGCATACTGCTCAACAAATGTAAAATCTCTATTTCCCTCATTCCCTATTTGCCTTTGACTCTCAAATATTTGCTCTGCTGCTTTAAAAAGATCGCTAACTCTTTGCACATTGAACCCATCTTCTTCCAATTCTGCTATCGCACTTTCTGCTTCACTTAACTTTAAAGCAACCAAAGAAGTCTTACCTTCGCCCTCAATCTCCCCAAATACAAAAGAAGGACTAATCAATACAAACAAGAATAAAAGAAAAATTATCTTTTTCATTTTTAAGTCAACTTATAGTTTTTCCCCTTCAATGTTTCTTTAGGATAAATAACCAACCCCTTGCCGTTAATTATTTCAGCCTTAACTATTCTCCTATCAAAAGATTGCCCTCTAAGTTTTAGTATCTCAACGGCCCTGGTTCTATCACCACTATTAAACACAACATTGTAAAAAACTATTATTCCATCCGATAAAAAACTAGTTGCTTCACTGCCATCACCAGCTGAACCAGCACCAACATGACCTGGATTGGAAACCTCTCTAATCAGAAGAGATGTCATGTTATGTTGCTCAAGATACCTAAATAATTGTTCCATATATATTCTAAATCTGCTCTCTTCACCTGAAAACGCAGATGCAATGGACGTCAAAGAATCAACCAAAACCAAATCAGGATCAATTTCTTTTGGTATTAAAATAGGTTGAACTTCTATCAATAACTCTTTCTTTGCTTCAGACAAAAGGGCTTCAACAGACCTGGCAATATCAAGTGCATTAAATCTTTTAAGAACCAAGGTACCATTTCTCAAATACTTTTCTACTTCAAATCCAAACTTCTTCATGTGGGAGACCAGTCTATCTTCTGGCTCTTCAAAACTCATATAAAGAACTTTTTTTCCTTGTCTACAAAATTCCATAGCCACATGCAAACAAAAAATAGTCTTTCCAGATCCTGGACCCCCTTCAATCAAAACGCTAGTAGATTCAGGTATTCCTTCATTCATTAAAGAATCAAATCCTTTTATACCTGTTTTAAAATAACCAGTACTATTGGGGGAAGTCTTGGAAGCTTTAATTATTCTTTCTGCCTCACTAAGACCCTTATCAGTATTCTTTATTCCAGAACCATTCTCTATTTTTTTTGTTACCTTTTCCTTGCTACCAACAAATTCAAGAGCTATTTTTTTAGCTATTCTCAGTTCCTCCCTTTCGATATCTTTACTAGAAGGAGAATCCATCATCTTAACTTTAACTTCTTGTCCAACAACTTGTTTTAAACCCTCTTTTCCAAGCTGAGTATTTTTCTTATTATCAACTATCTTTTCAGAAGAATCTTTCTCACTTTCTCTATGTTTACTACCAAAAATCCTTGAAAAAATACTTTTCTTTTCAACCACAACATCACCCATCACAACAACTAATTCTTTTACTTTTTAAAGTTTACTCTTATGTCTTTTCCAACTTTAGCTTTCTTAACATCAAGTAATGCCAATTGCTCTTCAACATCAGACAATCTGCTTGAATATGATTTGAGCATATTTTCATATATTCTGGTTTCAAACTTTCCTTTTGTGATATACGCTTCCTGGGTCTTAGCAATCACTTTAGTTAGGTTATCTCTTTCCTCATTCAGCCTCTTGCTCTTAGCTTTAAACTTAAGAAGATTATTCTTCTTGCTTTCAAATGTTATTTTATCTGCTATAATCTTACCGAACCTCTCCTCATACTGTATCATGGATTCGCCATACTCTTTCATGCTCATCTTTGCTCTTTCAA
>CAYYUK010000006.1:0-39354 GCA_964474895.1 Candidatus Woesearchaeota archaeon | reverse complement strand
ACGATTATTGTTTTCATCTTTGCTTTTGCTTAATAAGGAAGACGCCGAGACTGGGATTTGAACCCAGGTACCCTTTCGGGTCAAGCTTTCCAGGCTTGTGCAATAACCAGGCTATGCGATCTCGGCATAACAGAAATAAAAATAATTGATTTATAAACCTTTAGAATTAATCCAATAACTCAATTTCGATATTAACTTTCTCAGGAATAGGAACTCTCATAACTAATCTCAAAGCTCTTTCATCGACACCCAAATCAATCAACCTTTTGTGAATTCTCATCTCATAATTTTCCCAAGAAGCTTTACCTTCACCATCGGGAGTTCTCCTAACAGTATGTTTCAATTTCTTAGTTGGCAATGGTATTGGACCTCTGACTTCAACCTTAGTTTTCTTGGCAATCTCGACTATAGAATCACATATCTGATTAAGCTTATCTATTTCAGTACTTGCCAAATTAACTCTTGCTTTTTTCATCTTTAAAGTGCAATTTCAACAGTTTAAAAGGTTTTCTAGGCAGCAAAAACATTAAAGATCACTACCAACTCTTTTTCAAGATCATTAATTTCACGCCTATCTCGCCTTTCTTGTTTTTCTTTTTCTTCTTGTTCCTGATTTTTTTTAAATTTAGAAAATGGAATTCTACCTTGATTAGTACAAAAAGAACCAACTTTATAACCGAACTCACATTCAGGACGTTTACATAAAACAGAGCCTTCATAACCTGCAGATTCAAGATGATTAGCAGAAATGCAACCAATATAATCTAAATCTCTATTAGTCATTTTAAATAAAAAGAATAAAAAGAGAAGGTTTAAGCCTTCTTAATTAAATCCATACACATACCAGCAGCTACAGTATTACCCGCATCTCTGATTGCGAATCTAGACATCTGTGGAATCTCGGACTGCTTCTCCAAAACCAAAGGCTTTGCAGGTTCAACTTGAACAATAGCAACATCTCCGTTTTTCAACATATCAGGATTCTCTGCAATAGTTTCACCGGTTGCTGGATTAACAGTTTTTATCAACTTCGTAAACTTACATGCAACCTGACTTGTATGTATGTGGAACACAGGAGTGTATCCTACAGTCAAAACAGATGGATGATTCAAAACAACTATCTGTGCTGTGAATTCTTTAACTAAAGTTGGAGGACTATCTGCTCTACCAACTACGTCTCCTCTAGCAATATCTTTCTTTTCTATACCCCTAATAACAAATCCACAGTTATCTCCAGGTATAGCTTCATTTATGGTCTCATGGTGCATTTCAATAGTTTTAACTTCACCAGTTTTACCTTTACCATCTCTGGCAGGCATAATTGTAACTTTATCTCCAATCTTCATGACACCAGTTTCAACTCTTCCAACAGGAACAGTTCCAATACCTTTGATATTATATACATCTTGTATAGGTAATCTCAATGGTAATTCAGTTGGCCTTTCAGGCTCTTTGAACTGATCTAATTGCTCCAACAATGTTGGGCCAGTGTACCAAGACATTTTCTCAGATTTCTTAGCTACATTATCCCCTTGCAAAGCGCTTTCAGGAATAAATGGAACATTATCCGGATTATATCCAATAGTTTTCAACAAAGCAGTAACTTGCTCTTTAACTTTGGTAAACTTCTCTTCAGCATAATCAACTGCATCCATTTTGTTAACCATAACAGCTAACTGATTTACACCAAGTGTTTTCAACAAGAACAAATGCTCTTTAGTCTGTGCCATAACACCATCGGAAGCTGCTACAACTAAAACACCAATATCTGCTTGTGAAGCACCAGTAATCATATTCTTAATGAAATCTCTGTGTCCAGGAGCATCAATTATAGTATATTCGAACTTTGAAGTCATGAATTTTTTATGAGCTAAATCAATTGTAACTCCTCTTTCTCTTTCTTCCTTCAAGTTGTCCATAACAAAAGCGAACTCAAATCCAGCTTTTCCTAGCTCTTGAGCTTTCTCTTTTAACTTTCTCATTGCTTGTTCATCAACATTTCCAGAATCAAACATTAATCTACCAACTGTAGTAGACTTTCCGTGGTCAACATGACCAACAAATACAATATTTACATGTGGTTTTTCCTTTGCCATTATTTCTCCTCCAAATGAGTATAAATTAAAGTTTGAACATTTAAGTCGTTTATAAAGGTTTCGTTAAGAATTAAGCATTATCACTCAAACCTTTTCTACTTCTAATCTGAGAAACAACCTTTGGCTGCAAATTAGTTGGCAACTTCTCAAACATTTGATCAACTAAAAACTGACTTCCACGACCAGATGTAGCACTTCTAACATCAGAAGCCAAACCAAACATTTCAGCAACGGGCATTTTAGCCTTAACAGTAATATGATCTCCTTCCTGATCAACATTCAACATCTGACCTCTTTTGTTCTGAACTAAAGCAGACAAGTCACCCAAAAACTCAGCAGGACTTTCAATTTGCATAATTTGAACAGGTTCTAAAATATAAGCACCGGCACCAGCCATAGAACCTTTAATAGATTCCCTAATAGCAGGATAAACTTGAGCAGGACCCCTATGAATAGCATCCTCATGTAACTTCATATCTTGAATCCTAATCATCATTCTAGAACAAGGCTCTCTAGCCAAAGGACCAGCATCAACAACCTGTTGAACACCATCCATAATCATTTCTATAACTTCACCAATTTGAACAATACCTCTTGTATCATCAGTAACTATATTTCCTTTGTAAATTTGCCTTACTTTCTTGGCTTTTTTAGTTTCCATACCCAATTCAACAAGTTTTTGTACAACAACAGCATCTTTCTTTTTAATTCTAATATTATTTGGTAGATCTCTATCTTTTATGGCCTTAACAATTGCTTCATCCAATGGTTCAACTGTCAAAAAGAATTTGTTATGCTTATTAGGAGACTTACCTTCAACTTCAGGACCTAACTTACTTACAGATTCTCTATAAACAACAATTGGAGGAGAAGTCTGAACATCTAATCCTTTCTCAGTTCTAATTCTATTTTCAATAATTTCTAAATGTAATTCACCCATACCATGCATTAAATTTTCTCCAGTTTCTTCATTAATTTCAATTTTAATACTTGGATCTTCTTTAGCAACTTGCTTCAAAATCTCAATCAACTTAGCTAAGTCGGAAGCTTTCTTTGCTTCAATACTTTTCGTAATAACAGGTTCAAAAACGTGTCTTATCTCTTCAAATGCTTCCATAGGTTCCGTAGAAACTGTTTCACCAGCGAAAGTATCTTTCAAACCAACCAAACCAATAATATTCCCACAAGGGATTTTATCAAAAGAAACTCTTTGTGAACCTTTGTAAACTGAAACCTGTTGTAATCTAACTTTTTTCTTTCCAGCATTCAAATACAATTCCTGACCTTGCTCAACAGTACCAGAAAACAAACGACCTGCAGCAATTTCGCCTGCATGTTTATCAATAACAATTTTTGTAACAATAAAACCAACTGGACCTTTTGGATCACAACTCATCAAAGATTTACCAATATTATCTTCAACATCACCGTGCCAAATATTTGGAATTCTATATCTCTGAGCATCTAACGGATTTGGACTGTGTCTAATAACATTAGCTAAAACAACTTCATGTAAAGGTGCTTTCTTAGCTAGCTCTTTCCATGTGTCTTTCTCATAAGCATCAATTACATCTTTAAATGTAATGCCTTTATCTTGCATGTAAGGAACACTCAATGCCCAATTATGAAACGCAGAACCAAAAGCAACGCTACCATCTTGAACGTTAACAGTCCACTCTTCTTTAAACTTTTCAGGAGCCATACTTCTAATTAATTTATTAACATGATTTATTATAGAAACAAATTTTTGCTGCATTGCTTCAGGAGTCAATTTAACTTCCCTAATGAATCTATCAACTTTATTTATGAATAATATTGGTTTAACATTTTCTTTCAAAGCTTGTTTCAAAACAATTTCAGTTTGTGGCATAACACCTTCAACAGCATCTGTCAAAACAATTGCACCATCAACAGCCCTCATTGCCCTAGTAACATCACCACCAAAATCAACGTGACCTGGAGTGTCAATCAAATTAATCAAATAATCTTCGCCTTTTATAGCGTGAACCATACTAACGTTAGCAGAATCAATTGTAATGCCTCTAGAACTTTCATCATCATGAAAATCCAAAGCTAATTGCTTTCCTGCCAATTCTTCAGAAATCATTCCAGCACCAGCAAGTAAGTTATCAGAAAAAGTTGTCTTCCCATGATCAATGTGTGCACAGATAGCTATATTTCTTATACTCTTAGGATTATTCATAAGTTCCTTAATCTTTTCAGAAGATTTATCTGCCATAACACTCGAGAAAAGGTATTATTTATAAAAGTTTGGGTGAAAATTAAACACTACTTATCTAAGTGTGGTCTAACTGCATCAGCAATCAACTTCATTTTCTCTTCAAGTTCTTTAATCTTTGGTTCTAATTCTCCTCTAACTTCTTCCTCTACCCCTGCAAGCAACTCTTCATGTTGCTCTTTCAGAGATGTAAGAAAATCTATGGATGCTTCCCAGTTTGGAGGTAAATACCAATTAAGCTCATAACAAAGTTTAACATATTCTCTCATAAAAGGATCACCAACCTCCAGCCTATCCTTATTAGAAATTCTACTATACAAATCCTCAAATTTCCCCACCAACAATCCAAGCTCAGTCCAATTCATAAAAAGAGCTAATCCAATAAAACTTATAAACCCTCTCAAAAAACAAACAACTATGCAATTCAGTGAAACAGAAATTACACACTTAACAAGAGCTTGGGTAGCAATATCACTAGCATTCGCCATTCTTCTATCTGGCGGAAACATGTTTTCATCACAGTTCATAATAATGTTATTAATTTCTGGTGTAACTGTTGGTTTGGGATTTCTACTTCACGAAATGGGACATAAATACGTAGCACAAAAATACAACTGTTTTGCAGAATTCAGAGCAGACAATAAAATGCTTTTACTTGCAATAGGAATGTCTTTCTTCGGATTTATTTTCGCAGCACCTGGGGCAGTAATGATTCAAGGTTACGTAAACAGAGAAAGAAACGGAAAGATATCAATAGCTGGACCCTTGGTAAATATATTTTTAGCAATTATATTCATCATTTTATTATTCGCAAATATTTTACCAACAGTTTCAGGATATGGGGCAATAATTAATTCTTGGCTAGCAGCATTCAACATGATCCCCTTGGGAAACATAGATGGTAAAAAAATACTAAATTGGAATAAAGTAGCTTATTTCACAACAGCAGGAATAGCAGTTTTACTTTTAGTTATCTCTTATAGAATGTTTTCTTTCTAAAATATTTATATAAAAAAGAAAAGAAAAATTATTTTTTCTTGACAGCAAAGTAATAGATAATCGCGGTAAGGATACTAAACAAAATACTAAAAACTATCCATAAAACTTTTTGCACGGTTTTCATTTTCTTCTGATTTGCAACAACATCATAAATAACCCATATTGCACAAAACAGACCAAGTATTCCTAATAAATAATTTACCATATTAGTTCAAAAGAAATTATTCTTTATAAATTTTTACTCCAACTTAACAGCAGTACCATAAGCCAAAACTTCGGCAGCGCCTTGCATAACTTCAGCAGTCACAAATCTGACATTAACAACAGCATCAGCACCCAATTTACTAGCTTCTTCATTCATTCTACTCAAAGCTTCATCTCTAGCCTTATTTATCATAGCAGTATAACTCTTTATTTCCCCACCAATAATAGTTTTCAAACTAGCCAAAAGATCTCTTCCAACATGTCTAGCCCTAATAGTTGAACCCCTAACTAAACCCAATGTCTCCTTAATTTCTTTCCCAGAAATAAAATCTGTATTTACATTTATCATCTTGAAGCATCCGACTGTCTTTCCAACTCTAGCTTTTTACTCAAAGCTGAACTAGAAGCAGTATCCAAATTATAAGCACCCAATAACTCATTAGTCAAAGCATCAACCATCTTAATCTTAGCATTAAATGCTTTAGCATAGGCACCCCAAACAAAATATCTAAGAACAATATCAATTCTTCTCAAAGGACTAACTTCAACAGACTTGGAATATCTTGCACCACCATACTCAATGCTTGTAACTTCTTCACGTGGAGCAGCATTTTCAACTGCAGTTACAAAAACTTGAATTGGATTCTTTCCAGTTTTCTTTTCTAAATTTTCAAAAACTTTAATAACTATTTTTTGAACATTAAGAGCCTTTCCAGTATTACGACCAGAAGTTCTTTTGTGTTTATGTTTCTTAACATGTCCTGGAACCATTAATTTATTCATAAATCTCTCAACAATATGAGTTTTTTGACTCCAAATTCTCTGACCCTGGGCAGCTTTGCCACCAGTTCTAGGAATAAGTAACTCTTGTAAATGAATATAAGGTCTAAGTGCTTCTTCATTAACCTTAACTTCAGACACATCCCATTTATCGAATAATTTCATCTTCTACCCTTCTCTATCTTTCCAGATAATAATCCCTTTAAAGACTGATCATTAACTTTGATAACTTGCCACCTAACACCAGGAATATCTCCCTTACTTCTTCCCTTGGCACCACCAATACATTCAACAATAACATTATCATGTTCATTAATAAATTTAATAGCATTATCACCCGGAACAAAAGCAGTCATCTTTCTACTATTTTTAACCAATTGACATTTTATACATTTTCTAAGAGCAGAGTTTGGCTGTTTTGCTTCTAATTGAACTTTCTCTAAAACAATAGCATTGGCTTGGTGACTACCAGTCAAAGGATCTGATTTCTTCTTCAAGTCTAAAACTCTTCTAGTAAAATATTGGTCCTTCCATCTAAAAGCCTTCCTTCTACTCTTAAGCTTCCTTCCAGATGCAAGTCCTTTAGATTTTTTTCCCATTTTAAACAATTTTTACATTTTTTATCTTGAAATAATAATCAACAATTGATTTTAAATCGTCAAGATTTTTTCTATTTCTTCCAATGAGCAATCCTTTATCTTTTGAGGATTTAACTTTAACTTCCACACCATTGTCATTTACAACAGTTTCAGCTTCTACCGGATAAATATATCCATTTATAAATTTAACTGGGTCCTGATTAAACTCAATAATCTTCACTTTTTTATTAATTAAACTTGAAATCTTCTTAACATTGACGGCATTCTTGCCAATTGCTTTACTTTTCTGTCCAGAAACTACCACAAAAACTAAACATTCTCCCTGAAAGAAACAATTTTTAACTCCAGTTCTGGTTATCTTTTCAAACAAACCAATGTATTGTATAAGATCTCGATTTAACTTCATTTTAACAATAGCAACAATCAATAGAAAATGGCTTTTTACAAGCAGCCCCCAATTCCTCATTTGTTAATTCCAGTTCTACATATTCAACTTTGGAGAGTTCAGCTAATTTTTTTATTTCATCCTTGGTAGAAGATAAACAATTTTTGGATAAAAAAACTTCTTTTGCTTCACCTTTTTTGAGAGCTTTAATAGTTCTACCAGTTCCTACAAAAAGTTTTTTTTCTTTTATTGCATCTCTAAGCTTTTTTAGACTCATTTTTCTTCCTCATCTTTATAACTAAACCAGGTAATCCCGTACCTAATGGAACTGGCTGGTTTATAATTACATTTTCTATAACACTTCTTAATTTATCTTCTTCTCCAACTAAACATGCTTCTTTAATGTGCTTTATAGGTGTTTCGAAACTAGCTCTGGCCAAAACAGATTCTTTTTCACCGCCAATTCCACCCCTAGTAATTCCCCTTACAATTCCCCCATGAGTCATTATGTCTGCTAAAAACATAACATGTCTTATATCAATATCTAAACCTTGCTGACTTATAACTTCTGAAGCTTCATTAATAATTGCTTGCCTTGCAGCTTCTATACCTAACACTGAAGCAACCTCATGAATATTATTAGAAAAAACTCTCTTACTCTCTACTTCTTTCATTTCAATTACATCTTTAAGATTTGTACCTGCACAAAGAATAACAGCCCTGCCCGCTCTTTTTGTTGGTAAAACTTGTGTGACCCTCTTTACACCACGAACAATAGTGTCTTTACTTTTCTCCCTTAATTTATACAAACTTATTAAGTTGATTTCTTCTTCTCCAGAAGTTTCTCTTATCAATAAACCATCTTTAATTTCTTTTACATCAACACCCTTTATCTTTTCATTTAAAGAATCAACAACTTGTTTAAGTGTAAAACCAAAAGCAATCATTTTTTTCTTATTCAATGCTACTTCAACACAACCCCTCATAACATTTAAAGAAAAAGATGTACTAATTTCTTTCAAAGTCATTTCTTTAATAAAACTAGCAACTTTTCTTATTGTTTTTTCATCCTTAGAATATTCGGCTTTCAAATAAACAGTCATACTTGGAGTAGATGGCTCCTTTCTAGCATCAAAGATTTCAATTAATCTTGGTAGACCTTGTGTAACTTGCATCTCTGCAACACCTGCTAAATGAAAAACATTAAGTGTCATCTGAGTACCAGGTTCACCAAAACTTTCAGCAGTAACTACACCAATGGCTTCTCCGGGTGAAATTTGGGAAGCATCAAACATTTCTTTTGATATTTTCAAAACTTCTTCAGTCTGGGCACCGGTTAATTTTTGTTTCTCTGCTTCAATCTCAATATCCTTTAAAATCTTCCCGGATAATTCTCCCTTATATTTATCAAAGATTTTACTCATTTTCCTTTTACCTGTCTAACAATTCTTTTAACGTCAATTGATCCACCATCACTCTTTGAAACATCAATTCCATCTTCACCATACTTAAATTGAATTATCTTTTTTCTAGCATCTCTAACAGTATAATCATATTCTATTCTAATATCTTGCAAAGCATTACTTAATCTTCTATACAAATAACCAGATTTAGGTGTTCTCAACGCAGTATCCATTAAAGCATCTCTTCCAGTCATTGCACTAAAGAAATACTCATGAGGATCCATTCCTTGTTTGTATCCTTTGTCTACGAAACCTCTAGAAGCAGGACTTAAATCTCCTTTCTTGAAAGTAGAAAGAACTCTTCCAGGATAACCACCAACAATTCTCTTACCACCTATAGCTTGTTGACCAACAACAGAAGACATCATAGCTAAATTTAACAGATTACCTTTGGCACCAGAATTAGCCATAACAACAGCATTATTTTTTTCATCAATAACAGAAACAACATGTTCACCAACTTTATCTCTAACTTTATTTAATACTTCAGATATTTTCAATTCAAGTGTTTCTTCTTCAGTATTTCCAGGCAAGGCTTCAAGTCTGCCACCATTATATTCTTCAATTAGTTTGTATACCTTCTTCTTGGCAACTTCAATTAATTCTTCATTCTTTTCTCTCGTAGATTTAGGAATATCAGTATCTGCGATTGAAATAGTGAATCCATTTTCCAATAAACTAGCAATGCCCAATCTGAACACTTTACTTAAAAAATCTATACCAACTTCTTCACCATATTTAGCATAAATTCTTCTTATTAGTCCACCTTTCTCTTCACCAATCGAAGATCTATCAATAACTCCTTTTAGCAACTTACCATTCTTAATCACAACGTCTCCTTTATCTCTAGACTCACCCAAGTAGTCTATATCTTTTGGTAATATAACACTAAAAATGTCTTTGCCACTAACAGTTTCTCCAAAATTAGACATCTTATCAACATCATAAATACCTGCAGACATCAAAAGACCAACAGCGGAAGACTTACTCAATTCTAAACCTTTGGTCAACAAATACATACCAGTAATTGAATCTTCTATAGAACCAATTATATTCAATCCATTTTTTGGACTAATGATATGGTGTTGAACACTCATCAACAATTCTGCTTCAGCTCTTGCTTCTTCAGTTTGTGGAATATGAAGATTCATTTCATCGCCATCAAAATCTGCGTTATATGGAGTACAAACAGCAGGATTCAGTCTAAAACTCCTTCCAGGAAGGACTTTAACTTTATGACACATTATACTCATTCTGTGCAAGCTAGGCTGTCTATTGAAAAGAGACACATCCCCATCAACTAAATGCCTTTCAACAACAAATCCTTCATCAAGCTCTTCAAGTAAAACATCTTTGGTCTCATCAGTTATTCTCTTCTTTTTGCCATCCGGTCTTAAAACATAATTGGCACCAGGATAATTCTCAGGACCTTTCTTAATCAACTCTTTTAACCAATCCTTATTCCATGCTGTAACTCTCTCTGGAATTGTCAATTCTATAGCAACAGATTCAGGAATACCAACCTCATTAAATTTAATTTTTGGGTCGGGGCTTATAACAGTTCTAGCAGAATAATTAACTCTTTTACCAGCAAGATTATGCCTAAATCTTCCTTCTTTACTCTTTATTCTATCGGTTAACGTTTTCAAAGGTTGACCAGATCTGTGCCTTGCAACAGGTAGCTGAACAACCGAATTATCAAAGAATGTAGTAATGTGATACTGTAAAAGATCCCAAAGATCTTCTATGATAATCTCAGGGGCACCAGCATTAATATTTTCAAACAACCTTTGATTGATTCTAACTATATCGCTCAACTTATGTGTTAAATCATCTTCACTTCTCTCTCCACTTTCTAATGTAATACTTGGTCTAACTGTAACAGGTGGAACCAAAAATATAGTTATAATCATCCACTCTGGTCTAGTAGCAGTAGGATTTATTCCCAAAAGAACTAAATCATTATCAGAAATTTTTTCCAACCTTGACCTAATCTCAATTGGAGTCAATCTTTTATTTGATTCAAAAAAAGTATAAGGTTTCTCTAACTTAATTTCTTCATTTTTAGCATTACAATGGGGACAACTTTTTAGATTTCTAAGGGAACTAATAAATGCAGAATTTGCTTTTCTAACGTCTCTGAATCTTCCTTCCTTCTCGAGAGCTTCTATCCTTGCCCTATGTTTTACAACTTTTTTATCATCTGCAAAAATTTTTCCACATTCCTTGCAAGTTACTTTCAAAAGATTCAAAATGATATCAACAAAACCAATGTTAATAATTGGTCTAGCCAAATCCATAAAACCAAAATGACCCATACATTCTTTCAACTTTCCACCACAGGTTTTACATCTTAAACCAGGATCAATAACACCTAATCTAATATCCATTAAACCACCATCAACAGGATAGCCTTCTACATCATAAAGTTCTGGTGTAACAATTTTTGCTACAGAAGTCCTTCTGATAACCTCTGGAGAAATTAAACCAAACGTTACAGATTCCAATCTTTTTGTAGCTAATTCCATTTTAAAATTTGTCCTTCAATTTAATTGTTGATGCAAAACTCAACGCCCTCAATTCATCCAAAAGCAATTTGAATGCATAACTCATCTCAACAGTTTCCAGATTAGATGAGTTACATCTCAAACAAATTGACTTATTTTTATAATGATCGAAAAATCCTAAAGAACCGCAGTCCCCACAAATGTGGAACAAAGTCTTATCAGAATCAAATCTCTCTTTCAACAAATTTGAAGCACCATGTGCAACTAAACAATCCTTCTCCATTTCCCCGAGTCTTAACCCACCGCCCATAACTCTTCCTTCAACAGGCTGTCTTGTTAATAATTGTATTCTTCCAGAAGCTCTAGCATGTAATTTATTTGCAACCATATGCTTTAATCTTAAATAGTACATATTTCCAACATAAATTCTCGCTTTAAGCATTTTACCAGTTAAGGGATTATAAAATCTCTCAGTACCATTTTCCATAAATCCTAACTTAGAAAGTTCGCTTCTAAAATGCTCTTCAGTTGGACAATCAAAAGATGTTGCATCAACATATTCACCAGATAAAGCTCCAACTTTTCCAGCCAACATTTCCAATAAATGAGATATAGTCATTCTAGATGGAATGCTGTGTGGAGAGAAAATTATATCAGGAGTAATTCCTCTAGAACTAAAAGGCATATCTTCATGAGGTACTAACATTCCTATAACTCCTTTTTGACCATGTCTAGAAGCAAATTTATCTCCTAACTCGGGAATTCTGTGCTCTCTTAACCTCATTTTAATTAGTCTATTACCATGCTCATTTTCAGTTAAAATAACTCCATCGACGGTACCTTTCACACCCTCACCTATTGCTAAAGAACTCTCTCTTCTAGTACTTGCAGAAATATTAAATTTCTCGAGACTTCCTAAAAATCTTGGTGGACTTGTTCTACCAACAACAACATCATCAGATTTAACATCTGCTTCAGTAAAAGCAATGCCATCCTCTTGTAATAATCTATAATCTTTCTCAGATCTATAACCCCTAACTTCTTTATCAGGCAACTCAACTTGATCCATCAATCCACCAGCATACCTAAATTCAGAAACAGAAAAAGGTTTGAAATAGTGAGACCTTGCTAATCCCCTTTGAATACTTCCTTTATTTAAAATAACTGCATCCTGCATATTATATCCTTCGTAACTCATAACTGCAATTGTAAAATTCTGCCCACTAGGATGTTCATCATATTTGAAAATATCGTGCATAAACGTTTTTACAATTGGTTTCTGTGGATAATGAAGGACACTAGAATCGGTATCCATTCTTAAATGATAGTTAGTAGTATACAATCCCAAAGATTGTTTCTGGATCTTAGAACCCCTAATCAACCTAGATGAACTGCCATAATTTGAAAAAGGAACTAGAGAAGTACAAACACCAAGAATAGTAACCGGACTAATCTCTAAATGTGTATGTTCTTTTGTAAGTTCATCTTCAGACATAGCAACATAACAATTACCTTCTTCTCCAGCATCTATATATTCTGCGATGCCCTCCTCAATTAAATTTTTCCAAGAAATTTCTTTTGCTTCAATTTTAGAAATATAAGACTCTGTCAACTTAGACTTTCCATCTTCAACTATAATCAAAGGTCTCCTACACCTACCACCTTCACTATCAATAAAAATTTCGCCTAACTCTTCATTGTGATTTATATTAAGATTTTCAGGTATCTCTCCTTTTCTTCTTTTTTTCTTAAAAGAATCTATAAACGCTTTGCTATCTTCGACGCCCCCAATAAATTTTTCATCTAAATATACATCAATCATTTTACGCAACAGGATTCAATCCAGAACCCTCCAAAGTTTTACGAAGTTTTTCATCAACTAAATTTTTTCTAGTAATTTCAAATAACATGGAAAGGTTTTTTCTTAAACCAATTGGTGTACCTTCAGGAGTTTCAACAGGACATAACCTTCCCCAATGAGTACTATGTAATGCTCTTGCCTCAAAATTCTCTTGAGTAGACGTAAGCAAACTAACAACCCTATGTAAATGAGATAACGTATCTATAGAATTTGTTCTTGCAATATTCTGGCTTATACCATTCCTTCCACCAGGCCAACTACCTGTGGCGATTGCACTCTTCATTCTCTGTGTAATCAATTGATCTCTAATTATTATTCTAATCGAACTAAACTTGCCCCTTTTAACAAGCCTTTGAAAATTATAAAGAACATCTTGTACTAATGCTTTCATGTTAACTCTAAATAAATCCTCTAACAAAGTACCTGGCAATTTTAACCTTTTATTTGTATAATGATCTTGATTATGCATAGTTGCACGACCTGAAGAAACAAGCAAGAACCTCTTTACTAATTTGCACAGATTGTATGCTTTTGCCGCCCTATCTTTAGGAGTTACTCCTAAATGTGGCAATAAATATTTATCTAACTGATCTTGCACTCTTTCATATTTAAACTCATGTTGAGCAAAACCAATATGTTTGGCAAGAAAATCCAAAGCATCTTTTTGAGACTTTAACTCAACACTATTATAGAGATTAACTAAAACATCATCTGCAACTTCTTCAGGAAAAATAAATTGCATAATTTCTTTGTCAGTTGTTATACCCAAAGATTTTATCACTGAAACAATAGGTATTCTCTTGAATCTACTAAAACTTAGATAAATAACTCCATCTTTCATTTGCTCAATTGTGTGTGGTATTCTATAACTCAGTTTCTCAGAAAATAGTTTACCAGTATATTTACTTGGCCCTGTAGCTGCTTTCTTTATGAACAACTTATTTGAAGCCAAATCTTCAACAATTACAAGAACCCTTTCATTACCATTCAAAATAAAATAGCCACCATAATCATTTGGATCTTCTCCATGTTTTACCAATTCAGCTGCTTTAAGACCTTGTAAATGACAAAGCCCTGATTTTAACATAATTGGAACTTTTCCTATTTGAGAAATAAAAGACTCTCTTTGAACATCATTTATATGTGCACTAACACCCAACTGAATTGGAGCAGAATAAGTTAATTCCCTTAATCTTGATTCAATAGGATAAATATCTCTTCTTGAACCATCAGCCTCGACAACTCTTGGTCTACCAACATTTATTTTACTAAATTTAATTTTAAAATTTTCATACTCTTGAGGAATAATTGTTGGAACAATGTCTCCAATGTCATCAACAACTCTCTGCATACCTTTATTCAAAAAATCGTTATAAGATTTAAGACTGGCTTCTACAAATGAATTATCCTTAAAATAATTTGATATAATCCCTTTGTAACCTTTAACCATAAACAACCACCCTGTAAAATACAGTTTCTATGTTTGTAGGACTAGCCCTTTCTATTTTTATTATATCACCAACCTCGGGTTTTAAATTCTGTATTGCAGAATCACTCATAAAAATCATAGGTAATTTTTCCCTACCAACATTTAAATCTTTAAGAACTTTATCGGCATCTTCAGCACTTAATTTAATATGCTTAGGAACAAGCTCGTGTTTTGTAATATCAAAAGTTTCACTCATTTTTATCTCACACGTATGGACCGGACGGGATTTGAACCCGCGACCCCTTGGTTAAAAGCCAAGTGCTCTACCAAACTGAGCTACCAGTCCGTACGCCCTGGCCGAGAATCGAACTCGGGTCAAAGCCGCGACAGGGCTTTATGATAACCACTACACCACCAAGGCGCGATATAGTTCCCTCTAAATAAAAAATAAATCTAATGACTGATCATAGGATATCCATTTTTATACTTAAGAGAACCGTCAGGTTAAGTTTTTGGGAAGTTATTTTGTTTATAAACCTTTTGGTTACCATCCAAAGAATATAGACATAAATAAGTTTATATTTATAAAGAAACAGCTAAAGTGATGACTGAGACAATAAAACTAGACAAAATCAACCAAAAAGAAATTACAAAAAAAATAAAATCAGGAGATATTTTTATTTACCCTACAGATATTGGATACTGTATTGGTTGCGATGCCTTAAAATCTGGCAGTGTTAGTATTATAAAACAAACAATAAAATCCAAATTATCAATAATTTCACCAAACAAGCAATGGATCAGCAAAAATTTTGAAATAATCAATAAAAATTACATAAAAAAATTGCCAGGACCCTATACTTTTATTTTAAAATCCAAAAAAAGACCTGTAGCTAGAAACGTCAATCCCGGAGAAAAAAAATTTAGAATAAGGATGCCAGAACACAAAATTCAAAAAATAATAAAATCAATAGGAACGCCAGTCATAGCTGCAAACATAATTAAAAAAAGACCAATAACAAAAATAAAACAAATACCCTGGAAAGTATCTAAAATATCGGATCTAATTCTAGATTATGGAACAATAACTAAAACACCCTCCTCAATAATAGATTTATCCACAGACATACCCCTCATAGTCAGAGGATAATTTTATATATTTAGCTAGCCTCCCCCATCCACAATGGAAAAAAGGGTCTTCCTAATAATTTTAATCCTAGTAATCCTGAGTAATTTTGCAAGTAGCTCAAGCATAATAGAACAAAAAAGAGAAACAAATACAGTGATTGTTGAAGATTATAATGAAGCAGTGTACAAATTAATTCTAAATAACGATCAAAATATTAGTAGTAAATTTAGAATAATACTCCCAGCATCCCATTGGGAATGGATAATTAGAACAGACCCCTCTTCAATAGAATTGGAAAGGGGAGAGAGAAAAACAGTTTCGTTCTATATTAAACCATTTGAAATTATAGAACATGGACTTTACTCAATTCCGATAAAAATAGAATCATTAGACGATGAAAATTACTTTGATGAAGAAACATTTGATATAGAAGTAACAACGTTTGACATGGCTGTAACAACAGAATTAAAACAACCATCAGAAATAAATCCTTCTGAAGACAACTTATTCAAGATAGAATTAACAAATAATTATGATATATCTTACAAAGAACTAAGTATTATCCTTGAAAGTGATTTTTTCTCAGTATCTCAACAAATAAATCTTTCTAATTCAGAAAAAGAAACAGCTAATTTTATAGTAAATTTAACTGGAGATTTAAGAGAAGGTTCATATCCCATTTTTCTAAAAGTATTATCAGACGATAAAGAATTTTTAAATAAAGAACTAGAAATGATAATCGGAGATCATTCAAAAATAAGTCAAATAGGAACGCCAATTGAAAAACTTTTATTCTTTTCAGAAAAGATAGTTAAAACAAATGATGGGAGTACAATAAGTCATGAAATAATAACAAAAAAACTTTCATCAATAGAAATGAAAGTAGCATCATTTACCCCCCAACCAGATTCAATAGAAAGAGAGGGAAGATATTACATTCCAACTTGGGAATTTGACCTTTCCCCTGGAGAAAGCAGGACAATAATAATTGAAAAAGATTACAGAGCATTAATTTCAGGAATAATAGCTCTTGTCATAATCATTGGATTATTTTATAGTTACAAAAAGAAACATATAACATTAACAAAAAATATCTTATCTGTAAAATCAAAAGATGGAATTCTAAGTATGGATGTTGTAATAAGCCTAAAAAACAAATCAAGAAGAGCTATAAAAAATCTGAAATTACTAGACACAATAAATCATCTTATTGAACCACCCACCCAATTAGCAGAAAAAAGAAAACCAAGAATAATAACGTCACATGAAAAAACAAGTTTATTGTGGCACATACCTAAATTAGAAGGAAGAGAAAATTATGTAGTTTCTTATAATGTTAAACTAGAGCATGAAAAAATCAATAAGCTTAGAATACCAAAAGCAGCAGCAAAATATATAAAAATGTTCAAAAGAAAAATAGTTTACTCAAACAACGTCAAACCTTTCTAAAAAAATGGTAGAAATAACCATAAGTCAAAAAAATAAATCTAAATACAGTCTACAAATAGAAGGAAAAAGGGAATCTCTTCTAATTAAATTAGGTTTTGGAAAAGAAGTAATTGATTTATATGAAAGTGCTTATAGAAAATATCCTGTTGGAAAAACAAAAGAAACTAGCGAAGATAGAGCTGAAATGATAGATGAAGGACTTACTAAATTAATAACAAACAACCTATTACCAGATGAAAACAGAAATATTAAAGGGGATCTGGTATAGTTAATTTTATAAATAAAATCCTTTCTTTTTCTTATGTCCCTCTGTAGCTCAGCGGTAGAGCGCTCGGCTGTAGATGGTGTTTGATTAGGTAAAAACCTTAAATGAAAAACACCCAGCCGTTCCCGGGAGGTCCCCGGTTCGAATCCGGGCGGAGGGATACATTCTACTATCAAAACCTTTTTATACTCTTAATCTAAAAACTAAGCATGGACAAAAAAAAGAAAAACATTTTCAAAAGTTGGTGGTTTTGGGTAATCATTGTCTTGATACTACTATACTTTTTTTACTGGGCTTAAAAATATACCAATAGCAAATTGAAGACATGCCCTAAATTGATTTCTCTAAATTTTTGATTAATAAAAAGAATTATAAATAACAGATAAAGAATAATAATCATAGGAAGTTTTTACCACACTTTTTGACTGATGCATGGATAGCTAGGTATGAAAAAAGACACAAAAACTTCCTTCATCTTTTCTTAATTCTTTCCGCAAACTTAGAATACCAGGATTTATCACTTCTTTGTACTTCTTCCTCTTCTTCTTCAATAATAGGTTCAAAAGATTTCTTCTTCTTACTACCCAAAAGAAGAACATTCTCCTTACCAAGAACATCTTTAAAGCTCTCCATTTCATTAATCACATTATCATGTCCACAACTAGGACATCTTAGCTGAGGAGCATCACTTTTAGCTCTCCAAGAATAATTACACCAATCACACCTAAAAGAATCTCCTTCTGCCATAAAAAAGATAATAAAAAGAAATATAAAAGAATTACTATTTTAGTTAAAAATTGTCTTTTTGGAGTTATTTATCCTCTACAACAACTGGATAAACAACCAACTTAGAGTCTAATTTCCAGCCCCTAGCTTGTTCATTCAATAATTCTACTTGATCTGCATTCAAATTTTCAGCAGATGCAGCCCCTGCATTAAATGTAGCATATCCCTGAATCGTAACAAAAAGTCTACTTGCTAATGTAGCTGTAATCGCATCATCATAATTTATGTGTGCATTATATAATTTTTCATTTCCATTTGCCATTTTTTATTTTTCTCCGTAATCTTTTTTATTTTGTTTTAAACTTTAAGTTAATATTTATATTTTTCGTTTCTATTTACCCCAAGCAGTATCAAACATATTCTTCATTGAGCTAACAAAAAATGGACTGTTAACCCAAACACCAGAATCAGCCTTATCATGAACATCATCATTAGTCAACATAAACATCAATTCTTTACCATCAACTAAAACAAATCTTGAATCAAGACCTTTTAAATTCCTCAAACCAACAAATTTGGATAATTCATCATCTATCCCTGAAGAAGAAATTTTTATGTCGACCCCTTTCTTACTTAACTTCTTAAAAAGAGATCTAAATAAATCTCCCTTTCTAACTAATCCATCAGCAGAAGTACTAACTATAATGCTCTCTTTAGCATTCCTCATCATACTATCAAGCTGATTGTAAATATTTTTTCTACCCTGAACTAATCCACTAATAGCGTTAATATCAACATTATCAATTCCATTTTTGAACAACATATTCAATTCTCCAAAGAAATCTTCTTTAGAAACATTGTTCATTGAATTAACTTTATACTCTGCATTGCTCAAAATATCTTTCTTAACTCTGCCCAAAACATCATCAGGCTTTATAGCAATATATTTTATTGGTTTACCTAATTTAACTAAAATAAATCCTCTCTTCTCAAGAGATTCTAAAACATCATAACTTCTAGATCTTGGAACCTCGCTCAGTTCAGCCAATTCACCTGCAGTTGCAATACCTTTACCTAACAAAGCTGCCCAGATCTTTACTTCATATTCGTTTAAATCAAATGAACTTCTCAATTTCTTTAAAAAATCTTTATCTACTATCATCTTTTCACCCCTTTGCCTTCGGGTTTATCAGCATTGGCATCAAGAAAATTTAATAATTCTTGATATTTTCCAACAATCATCTCTTCAACCAAATAAGAATCATTATTCAATGAAAAATCATCATCTTGTCTATTAAATGCCCTTCCATGACTAACTGTTAAATGATAAACTAAATCATAATCATCATGACCATGTAATAAATAACTCCTAAACCCCGGCATCCTATCGTCAACGGGCATAGATTCAACCCCGCCATGGTTTTCTCTAAAAAACTGTCTAACTAACTCAACTTTTTTTTCAGCATCATTAAACAATCTATCTTCAAAATCATCAGACTCTTGATCAGTCTTGGAAACTGTTTTTCCCATATATTTCTTTTTATATAGATGATCGTCTAAATGAAATATCTGTGGTCTACCTAATAGCTTATCCATTTTTTAAGTAAAACTAGAATCAAAGAGGTGTTTATAAAGCTTACTATTATTGCCATTAAATAGTAGTATCAATATACTTTCCAACTAACTTTTTGGCCTTCTCCCTATTTTTCTGATGTTCTTTTAAGAATTTTTGAACTTTCTCAATAGTATACGCCTTAAGCTCACCCGTAAGTAGCTTTCCAGATTTATAATCATCATAAATTTCCTTCAATTTCTTCTCATCTTCTTCAAAAAACAAGTCCAAATATTTATAGCAAACATCAACATCAGGATTTCCACCCTTCTTCCTGTGTTCATCAATAGTCTTCTGGCCACCTGAAAAAGCTCTTTTTATCTTCTTTTCAATATCTTTCATAGAATCTGTTGTATAAATAGCAGAATTTGGATCTGAAGCCGACATTTTTGAACCACCAGATAAAGAAGGCAAAAATTTACTTAAAATATCTCCAGGTTTATCCAATCTCAATTTATATGCAACATCCCTAGATAATTTTACAAACACATCTTGATCAATTCCAATTACAACCAAAGTAGGAATTTTATACTTCACTGTCGGATACAAAATATGAGCAGCTTGCATTGCAGGATAAAAACCAATACCAATATTTTTATCATCTTTAAAGCCAAATGCAGCCTTAACAGTACTATAAGTAATAGTTTTAGAACAACGAACAGCCAGATTATAAAGCTCCTGATTCATATTCTCAAAATCGGCAATAATTTCAGTTTTCTTAGGATCAAAACCTAGAGCTAAAATATCAAGTAAATTATCATAAGCAAGTTTCTTAGATTCTTCAAATTTCAACCCTGGTTTAAACAAAAATTTCTCATCATCAGAAAATGGAATAAAAACCCTACAACCAAATTTATCTTGCATTTCTTTTACAAATTTAAACATAAACAAATGAGCAATAGTCATTTTCTCAGAAGGACCACGACCGGAAACAATCGCAAATTTACCTTTAACAATTTTATCTAAATCTCTATGAGCAAAAAATATTTCTTTATCAACTAAACGAACTCCTTTCATCTTATTCTTTAGTTTACTATCTATAAGAGTAGCTCCAAACTCCTTTACAACTTTATTATAGTTGACTTCTCCTTCCACTTTATATGGTGTAACTTTCATACAACTAACTCAGAAAAATCTTTATTTAAAAGTTTCTAATCTGTTTTTACAAAATCAATATTGACTCCAAGAATCCAAATCCCCATATGTAAGTATCCTTCAGAAGGAGTCATACCAACCCCCCTATCTCCATCCCAAAGAACTCCGTGATCTAAAAAAGGTATATTAATTTCTCGTAATCCAACTTTGTAAGTATCAACCCCTTCGGAAGAAACAGAAACATCGCAAAAATCCCCCCCAGTCAAAACAGAATACTTTTCACTATCAATACCATTCTCTCTAACATGACCAATTAAATCAACCAAAGAAAAAGAAGTATTACCTTCTAACAAGACACCAGCATCTCCATCACTATTGGCCCAATATACTTTTCCAGAATTCCTATTCCAAACAGAATTAGTATATTTATCATCCACCTCTTCAGAGACAAAATCTAAAGAATCATTAATCGCTTTCTGAGAATATAAAACATGCTCGAAAACAAAATCGAGGGCAGAATACCCACGAGTAATCTCTGCAAATGAACTATCACCATTACTAACAACTACAAGTTCCAATTCAGGAAAAAGAGGATCAACAGATTTGTATCTTAATTCAAAATCATTAGCAAGAGCAGCAGAAGTTAAACCTAATGAAAGTAATAAAGGTAAAAATTTCATAGAAAAAAGAAAGATAAAGAACTTAAAAAAGTAACTAAAAGATTAAACAAAATAAAAACAATCGTTAGGTAAATAAAAGATTTACTTGTTACTACCATCAAGTTTATAAAGGATAGCCTTTGTAAACAATTTCATGGTAAAATCAGGATATGATATAAATCAGGTATATCAAGGATCTTTATCCCAAATAAAACGTTATACTGGATTAAAAGATTTTTCATTAATTGAAAAAGTAGCTATAAAAAGAATTGCTATCCGCGCTCTTGAAATATTAGCATTAACTGAAAATTCACACCAGGAGGCCCATCCAATAAGTGAAACAGTAGCAATATTCCTTAATGATTATTATGATTGCCCCGCAACTACTTTGTCCGACATAGGATTCTTATCTAGAACAAGAAAAAAACTTATTCAAGAAAGAGGATGTGATGCTTTGGGTGAATTCTTCCAAAAAAAACAAGAAGAAAAACATCATCCATAAAATCCTTACTGTTTCTTAAAAAACTATGGGGACAGAGAGACTTGCACTCCCGTCGCCGGCTTACTCCAAAAAAATTCTGGAGGCCGGTATACTAGCTACTGTACGATATCCCCTTGAGCGTGTAATTCTCTATGGCAATTAGCACATAATAGGATACACTTTTTAACCTCTTTTAAAACTTTTTGTTTGGAAGAATCCTTTATAAGACGACTAAGCATCTCTTCTTTATCACTCCTATGGTGAAAATCTAAAGCGCTTATACATTTAATATAACCACACTTTGCACATTTCCCACCTAACAAACCAACAAGCCATTCTTTTCTCTTTCTAATCCTCTTCTTTCTATTTTCTTGAATTCTAATTCTATTCCTAATGTAATAATTATTATCATACTCATTTCTACTTCGCCTTGATCTATTTGGGGGCAATTTTTCCCTAACCAAATCGAGTCTAGAAACCTTATGAGAAATTGCTTTGGCAGACCTACCTTTAAGTATCTCTGAAATTTCCTTTAACTCTTTATTTTCAAGGTATAATTTTCGTAAAAGTTTAACTTCTTCTCCAGACCAAATCATACATACAATCTAAGTTCCCAAACTTAAAAACTAAACTACCCTCCATGTCAACGTGTCAAGAACTATTTATTGCCTTTCAACTTACTCAAAAATTTCTGCAACTCTTCCTCAATTTTAACCCTGGACCCGCTCTTTTTTTTCCAACCATATCGCCAACCTTCTTCCATTTTCTCTCTTTCCTTTTTATCCACATTAACAAAATCTTTGCTCTTGCAACCTGGACAAAAGTTTGGCTGTCCCCACTCTTTCTTAGTCATCCACCTATATCTACAAGAATTACATTCAAACCTATCACGATTTGCCATAAATATTTAAAGAACTACAAGTATAAATAATTTTTGAATAAAGCAAACTATTTAAAACAAGCAAATAAAATAAGAGACAATGAAACATGATATCAAAATTACGCTAATCATTGTATTACTATTTCTAGCGGCCCAATTTATTGGTTTGGCAATAGTAGATCACTACATAGTTTCAGAGTTACCTTTTGGAATTGAAAAACCTGTAATTAGTGAAGACTTCAGTTACATCTCAATAGCAATCTCACTTATTTTTGTAACATTTTTGGCATTATTATTAGTAAAATTTAAAGCAATAAAAGTTTGGAAAGCATGGTTTTTCATAGCATCACTATATTTACTAACAATAGCATTTAGCGCATTCTTTGATCAAAAAATAGCTTTAGTTGGAGCAATAGCATTCACTTCATTAAGATTCTTTAGACCAAGCATTATTTCTCATAATATTGTAGAGCTATTTGTATACGCAGGAATAGCAGCCATATTCGTTCCAATTCTAAGTGTTTTTGCAATAATTATTCTCTTGATAATTATTTCAATCTACGACATGATAGCAGTCTGGAAAACAAAACATATGATAAAACTAGCAAATTTCCAAGCAAAAGCAAAAACATTTGCAGGCCTAGCAATACCGTACGCTAGAAAAACAATAACAAACAAAAAAACAAAAGAAAAACAAAAAGTATTCACAAAAACAGCAATCCTCGGCGGTGGAGATGTAGGTTTTCCAATGCTTTTCGCAGGAGTATTACTAAAAACATCAGGATTTCTGGACGCTTCTTTAATAGCAGTTTTCTCAGCAATAGCACTCTTTGTATTATTGTTAATGAGCAAGAAAAATAAATTCTATCCAGCAATGCCTTTCATCTCGGCTGGTTGTTTCCTAGGATACTTCATCGGATTGTTTATCTAACGAAACTCTTTTTTTATCCATAATAACATTGGATTTTTCAACATAATCCGTTAATTCTTTTTTAGAAGTTGGACTCATACCTGTAACAACATTTAAAGGGACTGTAAATGGTCTCTCTGGAACATTTGCAACCCCATAATAGGAAGTCCCATCAGGATACTGAGTTACATTCAAAAAGGGATTAAGTGCTATAAATCCTGAATCATCATCTATTTTGGCTAATCTACCAACTTGAATCCCATTAGAACTTATTCCAACCCTAACATATTCCCCTAAATGAATTTCATAATTCAACTTTTCTCTTCTTTCTGGTCCCATTTTATAAAAACATAAAAATAAATCATTTATAAGACTTTCTATTTAACACTACTAAATAATAGTAAATAATCAAATATAATTCAAATCCCTCTTAAACAACATCTAGAAACACTTTTATATTCTGCAGAGTCCCCACTTTAAGGGGATTAATTTGTACAAAAAAATAATAATTCTAGTACTACTCTTGATAGTAACTCCTCTAACATCTGCTGAATATTTCGAAGATTCAAACCTACAAATTGAATTAACAATAGAAGACTTCGAAGAACTACATCTAGTAGGATACAATTTTTTTCTGGATGGAGAAGAATGTAATGGGATAATAACTCTCGAAACAGAAAACAGAATACTAACAACAAGGGTAGAAAGTGGGAATTTTGAATACACAATACCACTCTGTGAATTACCTGAATTGGCAGATATGGAAGAATTAGGAACAGAAATTGGATACGAAAATTTAGACAACTATTTATCATATTACTGTGCACTCCCGAATATAATTGGAAATGCAATAGGAACTGCAGCAGAAATTCCGCTAGAATCAATAACAACAAATATTAATTTCATTACAAAAAGTTTGGGAAACTCGGAAGAAGAAAAAAAATCAACAATAATTTTAGAAACTGCAGAGGGAACACTTGAGGCAGAGATTGTAGACACGACAATAGAGATTGGAGAAGATGGAAGAACTGCAAATATTGATGTAAAACTAAAAAAAATAAAATTCACGAGACCAAAACCAAAAATAGTCAGACACATTTATGGATTAGATAACTCACATATAGCAGATTTAGAAGATAAAGAAATAATATATTATCACCAAGACAGATTAAAAAACACAATATTAGCAACAGATGGAGAAGGAGAAATAAAAGGAGAATTTAAATCACTTCCATTTGGAAAAGAAATAATCAACGACGATATCAAACATTCATTTGCAACGGGAAAAGAACTAGACAATTCCAATTTATACAACTTTGGTGCAAGATATTACGATTCTAATTTAGGTAGGTTCACCTCAGTAGACCCTGTAGAAAAGGGAAATCCATATGCTTACGTAGACAATAACCCCCTAAACTACGTTGATCCTGACGGAAGAGAAATAAAATGGTATGGCGATTTAGAAACAAGAGCGAATAATATTGGAGTAGACCTAAATTATCTCACACAAATAAATCCAGTATTGAGAGAACTATCAGCATCAACGGAACTCTTCCAGTTTAGAACACCAAGTAGCACTGCAGAACGGGACGCACTAAAAAACCAGAATGTGTACGCTAGAACTGACATAACTGCAAAAGAATCAGTATTTAGAACAACTGTATTTGAAAGAGGCATGCCTTTCACTTCACTAGTAATTTCACACGAAGGAATTCATCAATATCATTTACTAACTGGGGCAAAAGATTTTGGAAATTCACTATGGAATAATCTAGCAAACACTCAACACCCAGAACTAAGTAGAGAAGAAGCATATAATCAAATATTCACAGATACAGAAGAGGTTCTAACAAGAAACGAAAACATATTATTCACAAACAGAATGTACGAATTGGGAATCATATCTGAAACAGAATACAACAATTTACTAGCATACCAAGAAAGAACAAAAATCGGATATGTTCAAGACTTGGACAGAATTTTACAAGGATTTGACCCCCAAGCACAAACAGACATGTTCAATATAATAACTAACTACTGGGATAATTATGAAGAAACAAGACTTCTTTTTGAAGAATAATTAATTACTAGAACCATAATCTATTTTTTCATAAAATGGAATATATCCATCCTTATTCTCACGAAAGTTATATCCTACAGAATCTGGCTGTGGAACAACATAATAATCTAAACTAATTCCAGTATCAGGAACAAAAATATAATTAGAATCAACCATTGCAGCATTATACAACAGTTTAGTAGAATAACCAGAAGTGTCTTCTTTCTGAGCAGTAGAATCTTCATCATTTAAATTAGAAAGGGTTCTATCTCCAACAGTACAACCTGCCAAAAGCATACATAATGCTGCCCTCTTAATTAATTTTCCAGTTTTCATTTTCAAGTAATTTCTCAAATTATCTCAAACTTATAAGCGTTTTCTTTTATAAAAAATCATATCTTTATCTTCCTCAATTCTATCAAAATCTTCTAACAACTTCTCTATTTTCACATAATTCTTGGATCTTTTAAAAACAGTAATTATTATTTTACCCCTAGAAACTCTTTTCATCTCACTAACAGCTTTTGAAGGATCATCAAAATTATGTATCGCACTTAGAGAAATAACAATATCAAAAGATTTATCATCAAAAGGCAAATTCTCTGCCCTTCCAAGAATTAATTTTTTCTTTGATTGCCCAATCATTTCTTCAGAATTATCTAACCCAGTATATTTCTCAAACCACCCACAATAAAAAGCAGTTCCACAGCCAACATCTAAGACTTTTTCATTCCTTATTTCAGGAAATTTATCTATAATCATCATCAACTTTTTATACTGCTCATGAAAATGTAGTTCATTGTAAGATTCTGCTATATACTTATAATCCATAAATAAACGACATAAGTAAATTATTTAAAGGGTTGCTCGCCTAAACTTTTCTAACGCGCTAGTAGTTTAGAGGCAGAATGCGACGTTGCCAATTTACACTAGTAAAGCAAAGACGTCGTGACCCGAGTTCGATTCTCGGCTGGCGCACTCTATAAAAATGGCAAAAATACATACAAGGGCAAAAAGGAAACTTGAAGTGGGAACTCATAAAACCCACAAAGCTATGATAACTGGAAAACCTAGAAAGAAAGGTCCAAAAACTTTCAAAACAGAAGAAAATGCAAAAAAATATGCAGAAGAAAATGGAATAAAAAACTTCGAGTTAAAGAAAGTTAAGAAAGATAAAAAGTTCCAGATTATTGAGAAGTAAGCCTCAGAGGAGATTCGAACTCCCGACCTTTTGATTACAAATCAAATGCTCTACCGCTGAGCTACTGAGGCATACCAAATCAACTTCAAATTTTATTTAAAAACCTTTCTAATAAAAAAATTTATAAACCCTACATGCAAATAAAGACTATGAATAAAAGAGGTATTACTCCATTAATTGCCACGGTTCTATTAATAGGTTTAACAGTAATAATTGCATTAATAGTCTATGTATTTGTAACAAACCTAGCAGAAGAACAAATAGAAGAAACTGGAAACGAAGCTGATATCTCGCTACTTTGTACAAGAGAGGTTAATCTAGAAACTGAATTTTGTGGAGTAGATCAATCTTTAACAATCACATTAAAAAACAGGGGAGAGATAAATCTTTCAGACTTAAATATTTTCATAGATAGTTCAACCACAACAGAATCATTCCCTAGCGAAGGAGAACTAATTTCATATGTAAAAAAAAGTTTCACCATACCTTTGGAAATGGACATTTCAGATATAACTAGAATAACAATAGTTCCAGTAATCACTTCGGGAGGAAATGTTGGTTCTTGCCCTGAAGAAGTAATTGAAGTAGACGGAAGCAACATAAACAGTTGTGGAATTTGTGGGGATGGAATCGTAGATGTTGGGGAAGAATGTGGAGAACCCGATCTAGCTATTTGCCCACCAGTAAAACCAGAATGTATAAGTTGTATATGTACTATTTAAGATAGTGGCGGAGCTGATTAATTTAAAAACATATTTAAACTTCTTACTTTCTTTAAAATTTAATGAAAACTTACCCAGAATTCAAAGAGAAATTTATAGAAAGATATTCTAAACTAACAGATTTCAAAAAATTCAAAGAATATTCAACAAAATATCAAGATAAATCAATAAGAACAAACACATTAAAAATAACAACAACGAAACTAAAACAAAAATTAAAAGATTACAGTCTAAAACAAGTCCCTTGGTGTAAGGAAGGATTTTTCATATCTGGAGAAAGAACAGATTTAGGAAATCTTCCAGAACATGGATTAGGATATTTCTACATACAAGAAGCATCATCAATGGTTCCACCATTAGTTTTAGAACCAAAAAAGAATGATTTCATCCTAGATATTGCAGCATCCCCTGGATCAAAAACAACACAACTAGCATCACTGATGCAAAACACAGGACTAATCATAGCAAACGATATAGATCATATGAGAATCAAAGCACTAGCATCAAACCTACAAAGATGTGGAATAACAAACACAGCAGTAACAATGATGGAAGGAAGGTTCTTCAAAGACTATCAATTTGATAAAATACTTTTAGACGCACCGTGTACAGGAACTGGAACAATAAGAAAATCACCTAGAACAATTCTAGACTGGTCACCAAATTTAATAAAAAGAATTGCAGGAATACAAAAACAATTAATTAAAATTGCATTTCAAAACCTAAAACCAAAAGGAACATTGGTATACTCAACTTGCACAATGGAACCTGAAGAAGATGAAGCAGTAATATCACATTTACTAGAAAACTTCGAAAATGCAAAACTAGAAAAAATAAATATTAAAAATTTGAAATCATCAGAACCAATAACAAAATTTGAAAATAACAATTACAATAAAGAAGTAAAAAAATGTTTAAGAATTTGGCCACAAGATAATCACACTGATGGATTTTTTATTGCAAAGATTAGAAAAGATTAGTCACTAAAATCTTCTTCAGTATCCAGATCTTCCTCTAACTCAGGATAAAAAGTATCAACAAGACATAACTTTCCACCAAATTGCCTGGATAATGCATTAACTGCTTGAGACATTGTCAAATCCTTAGTTAAAAAATATTTATCTACCTCTTCACCAAATAACTTTCTAATTGTAGGTATATGTCTCCAAGCCTGTCTCAACTTATAGGCTGTATTCAAAAATTGCGGATTACCAAATTTAGATAAATCTGCAAACAACAGATTAGTCATCCTTATTTTTCTCCTGTTATACTTATCCACAGAGGGTTCCTCCTTAAAGTTAATCCCCCTATCATCGATTAATTTAAAATAAAATTTATGTCTTTTCTCTAATTTAAACTGTTCTTCCCCTATAATTGGAATAAAAGCGCCAAATTGATCAATATCACAATCTCCTATAAACTCCATCATAGATTCGGGAGGAACATCTTTTTTTGAATCGGAAGCAATAAACAGAACATGTCCTTCCCCTCCCAAATGATTATATCCCATTTCAGCATTTGAATAAATATTTTTTCCTTGCTCAATAGTTTCAAATTCAACAGAATATCCTTCATTTCTTATGTGGGCATCTAATCTATTTTTTCTACCAACTATAACTGCCCTTTCCAATCCATTTAGATGTTCTAATCCATGCAAAATTCTAGAGATTGGTGCTACTCCTTTATGGATTCTTAATGGCTTATAATCAAAAACATATTTAGCTCCCTTATACCTCATTCTCTTTTGTTCTCTTCTAGAATTCTCACCAGCCATAACTACTATCTTTACCATAAATCAGAAAAAAAATACTCAATTTAAATACCTTTCTCTTTTATATACTACAGAATATACTTTAAAATAAGAAACATTTATAAGAAAATAAAAGAGAATTGTCAATATGAAAAAAGGAAAGATAGCAACAATAATTCTAATGCTTTTAATATTGCTCACCGTCCTAACAATAACAAATGAAGATCAAATAAAAAGCAAAATAACTGGAAAGAGTCTATGGGGAATTAGTAATGAAAGAGAAACTGATACTAGCTCAAATAGCCAAGAAACTAGTTCTACAAAATTAGAAGGAACAATAACTGAATATAAAGAGTCGGGAAGCCTATCTATAAGTGAAGAAGGATCTCCAGAAGAAATAAATATAGTAACTAAAGATAAAATAAATCTTAGAACAAATTTAATCAATAAAGATGGAGAAAAATTATTTTTCACAACAAAAGGATATCTAATAGATCCAGATGGAATAAAATTCAAAGAGTTTAATATAACAACAAATAAAAATATAACATTAGAAATAAATAAAACAAAATTAGGATACTGGACAATCAATCTAAGTAATGGGTCAAAAACAAAAAATTTCTTAGTAGCTCAATCAGAAGATGAAAAAGAAATTAGAAAAAACACAATAATTATTCAAGAAGGATTCAAAAAACTTCCAAACGATGCTTCGCTAGCAGACTTATTACTAAATTTAGATAAAAAAGAAAATTCATTATTGAAAAACATCTTAAAACCATTAGAACAAATAGAAAATCCATTATTTTCGCCACTTAAATCTACAACAATCACTTTAGAACCAATTGATATAAAAAAATCTCCTGCACAAAAAGACGGTGAGGACATAACAGTGCAATTCTCTATGAGAAACCCAGAAATAGAAAAGGAAGATATATTAACAGTTAGTATAAAAAATAATGCACCACTAATTAATTTCAATTTTAAATTCTAAAATGGAAGATATTTTCCCAACAAAAAAAGAGGAGCAACATCTAAAGAGTATAGTGGATAACTTCTCAAAAAAGCTAAAAGATAAAGAAGTAAATTTCTTAGTGGGTGGCTCCTACGCTAAAGGAACTTGGTTAAAAGGAAAACCAGATATAGACATATTTGCAAGGTTCAATTATGAAAAATACAACGATAAAGACATATCCAAAGAGTTAAAAAAATTATTAAGAAAAAAGAAAATAAATTCTGAAACAATACATGGTTCAAGAGATTACTTTCAAACAAAAATTGAAGGTTTTGTCTTTGAAATAATTCCAGTATTAGATATAAAAAAATCAAACAAATCAAAAAACGTAACTGATGTATCACCATTACATGTTAGATACATAAAAAAACATGCAACAGAAAAGATAAAAAATGACATTAGACTTCTAAAAAAGCTTTGTAAATCGCACGATCTATATGGGGCAGAAAGCTACATTAAGGGATTTTCAGGTTACGTTCTAGAAGTATTAACAGTTCACTATGGTTCTTTAAAAAAATTAATAAATGCAGTAAAGAAATGGGATGAAAAAGAAATAATTGATCCTGCAAGACACTATGATTCAAAAAAAGATGTTCTCAGTGAACTAAACAGATCAAAGAAAGAATCCCCATTAATCCTTATTGATCCAGTACAAAAAGAAAGAAATCTTGCAGCAGCACTAAGTAATAGGAAATATGGAGAGCTAATAAAACTAGCAAACACATATGACGGCTCAAAAGAATTTTTCGTAAAAAAAGAAGTAAATCCAGATAAATTAAAGGGATACACAGTATTCAAGATAAAACCTTTAGACAAAAAAATAGACATAGCAGGTGCAAAACTACTAAAAGCGCTAGAAAAAACAAAGAAAGCAGCAGAAAGAGAAGGTCTGAAAGTAAAAGATTATGGCTGGAAATGGGAAGATGAACACGCATACTTTTGGTTCAAGACAAACAAACTAGAGAAAATAAAGAAACACTACGGACCACAAACAAAACAAAAATCAAATCTAGAAAACTTCAAAAAAAAATGGAAAGGAAAAAGAATTTATAAAGAAAAAGGGAAAGTTTACATAAAAATAAAAAGAACAAAAACGACATCAAAAGACGTACTCCAAGAAATATTAAAAAACCAAGATATAAAGAATAATTTCTTGTACCAAAAACTTTATAAACAAAGTAAGAATTAGTCTTAATAAATTCTGTGATGATTAAATGGAAGATAAAAGAATTCACACTGGAACTACTACGTTAGGTATTGTATGCAAGGATGGCATAGTATTAGCTGCAGACAAAAGAGCTAGCGCAGGATATTTAGTAGCAAGTAATGACGAAAAAAAAATATTTAAAATAACAGATCATATGGCTATAACCACTGCAGGAATGGTTTCTGATGCACAACTAATTACAAAATTAATACAAGCAGAATTAAGATTAAAAAGAATGAGAACAAAGGAAACACCATCAGTAAAAGAAGCAGCAAATCTTTTAGCAGGAATTTTGTACCAAAACATAAGAAAAATGTCGATGGTTCCAGGAATAGTAAGCCTATTACTTGGAGGAAATGATCCTGATGGAAATTATCTATACGAACTTGGAATAGACGGTTCGCTTATGCAAAAAAAAGATTTCTATTCAACTGGTTCTGGAAGTATGTTCGCAATTGGTGTACTAGAAAGCAATTACAATCAAAAGATTACTGTAAAAGAAGGTATAGAACTAGCTACTAAAGCAATAAATACTGCAATAAACAGAGATCTTGCAACAGGGGATGGCCTAGATATTTTTGTAATAAATGAAAGAGGGGCACATCAAGTAGTAGCCAAAAAAATAGAAAAAACTCTAAAATAATTAATTCTTAAAAGTGAAAACATGGTACTAAGAATACTAGAAGAAATAAAGGGACTGCTTCCTTCAGATGCAAACCTATCACAAATACTTTTTGAAGGTGCAAACATTGTGCTCTACACTAAAAATAAAGAGTTCTTTCTAAATAGTGGCACGACAATAAAAGATATAGTTAGCACAATAAAAAAAAGAGTTGAGTTAAGACCAGATCCATCTCTTTGCATGACATTAGAAAAAGCAGAACAAGAAATAATAAAAATAATACCTAAAGAAGCTGGAAAAATAGAAATAAATTTTGATGTCCAAAGATCTTCAGTAGTAATCGAAGCAGAAAAACCAGGATTAGCAATAGGAAAATCAGGAGAAATTCTAAAAGAAATTAAAAAGCAAACATTATTTGTTCCTATTGTAAAAAGAATTCCTTCTATAAGATCAAGATTAATTGAAAACATAAGAACTGTCTTATACGAAAGCAGTGATGAAAGGAAAAAATTCCTACACAGAGTTGGAGAAAGAATATACGGGCCAAGAAAAGCAGAAGGAAAAGAACCTTGGATAAGATTAGTATTCCTCGGGGGCGCTTCACAAGTTGGAAGATCATGTATCTTACTCCAAACTCAAGAATCTAATGTTTTAATGGACTGTGGAATAAATGTAGCAGCATCTGGAGATGAATCATTCCCATTCATGAATGCACCAGAGTTTAAAATAAATGAATTAGATGCAGTACTCTTAACACATTCACACTTAGATCACTGTGGACTAATCCCATTACTATTCAGATATGGGTACGATGGCCCAGTTTATTGTACTGCACCAACAAGAGATATATCTTCATTATTGCTTTTAGATCTAATTAGTGTTGGACAAAAAAATGCAAAAGAATCTATCTTCACTTCAACAGACATAAAAAAAATGGTTAAGAACACCATAATTTTGGATTACGAAGAAGTTACAGACATTGCACCAGATGTAAGATTAACACTATACAATGCAGGGCACGTTCTTGGAAGCTCAATGTGCCACTTACATATAGGAGAAGGAATGCATAATCTACTTTACACTGGAGATATGAATTACGAACTATCAAACTTACTTGCTCCTGCTTCAACAAAATTTCCAAGATTGGAAACTGCATTAATGGAATCAACATATGGTGGGAGAGAAAATACTCTTGCATCAAGAACTGAAGCAGAAGAGTACTTACTTGGAATAATAAACAATACAATAAAACGTGGTGGAAAAGTTTTATTGCCTGTACTTGGAGTCGGAAGAGCTCAAGAAATTATGATTTTATTAGAAAGGGCAATTAGAGAAGGAAAAGTAGAAAATGTTCCTTGTTTTGTTCAAGGAATGGTTTGGGATTGTACTGCAATACACACAACATATCCTGATTTCTTTAATAATAAGATAAAACAAACAGTATTCCATAAAGACGAAAATCCCTTCCTATCAAAAGTATTCACTCAAGTTGGTTCAAGAAAAGAAATGATGGAAGTTATAGAAGAAAAGGGCCCTTGTGTAATATTGGCAACATCAGGCATGCTTACTGGTGGTGCATCTGTAGAATATTTCAAAAATCTTGGGGGAGACAAAAAAAATTCGATGGTTTTAACATGTTATCAAGGACAGGGAGCATTGGGTAAACGAATACAGGACGGAGAAAAAGAAATAATATTTCAAGAAGGAAACAAACAAATACCATTTCAAGTAAAATTGGATGTTCATAGCATACATGGATTTACAGGACACTCTGATAGAACACAATTAATTAATTTCATAAACAGAACAAATCCAAGACCTAAAAAAGTAATTCTAATGCATGGAGAGAGATCAAAATCATTAGATCTAGCAAGTACAATCCATAAAATGTTTAGAGTAGAAACAGTAGTTCCAAAGAATATGGAAGCTATTAGACTAAGATAACACCAAAAAGTAACACTTATAAGTTTTTCATCTTTCCCGTTTCTATGAAAAAAATAATAGTTTTAACACTTATTGTGTTTGTTTTGGGGTGGTTATCAAACACAGCATACAGTCAAAATTTCACAAATAATGCTTCAATGTTTACATCTAACGAACTAATTTCTCCAAGTGACTGGATAAATGAAGAGGATATATTAATACAAGGAAATTACATAACTATAAATTTTGGAAACCGAGAAATTGGATTAGCCAGGTATGCCAACTCAGGTTCAATGGATCCGATCCTGGACATTGGTGCAAATGGAATAGAAATTAAACCAAATTCAGAAGAAGAACTTCAAGTAGGGGATATAGTTACTTTCAAACCGTTTTGGTCAAATAAACTAATAGTACACAGGATAATTCAAATAGGAAATGATGATGAAGGTTGGTATTGTGTAACAAAAGGAGACAATAACATTCTAACAGATCCTGGAAAACTAAGATATGGGGAAATAGAATCTATCTTGGCTGTAATTCTCTATTAATCTTAACCTAAGGGTCTATCAAAATCAACCCTATCAGGTTTACTTTTTGGTTCTTTTATATCTCCAAACCCAGCAGGTAAATTATAACTTTTACTATCTCTTTCAGGAACTTTTTTTACTTTTGTACTTTCAGAAGACTCAAGGTCTTTCAATATTCTTTCCTTAAGATTTTCAACATCTTCTTTTTTTCTCCTCTTAAATTTGGGAACTGTTATTCTCTTTTTCTTTTCTTTAACATATCCTGGAGTTCTCATTCTACCTTTATTAGTTCTAACCCTTACACTAAACACAATAAGTCCAGCCAAAAATAAAATAACCATAATCATTGTAGGAACATCAGACGTGCCAGTTCCAGATTTGCCAATTGCCTGCCCAGTTAAACTTGAAAAGAACCCCCCAACCCTAGAAAATACTCCTCTTGGATCTTTGATTTGTAACTCATATTCATCGCCAGTATTAGTAACTTTAATGGTATAATATCCAGTATCAAATAATTCATATAAATTTAAAACAATTTCTTCTCCAGGATTTAAATTTGTTCTCCTATCAATGGTTCTTTTATCCCCGTCGCCATCACCTACAACAACTAAATTTTTATCATAATAAATATTACCAACATTTTTTACTACTAAGGTCTGATTAGACAACAGAACATCCAAAAGCTCAATTTCCCTAACAACAAAGAAAGATTCTGCTTCCAAATTTTCAAATTCAGCATAAATTACCCATTCTCCAGGCATTGCATATTCATCAATATCAAAATTAAAAACTTCGTTTGTATGTAAGATATCTTCAACAATTTTTTTGCCTTTTGGATTAATTAATTTAAATTCAACATCATTGAACGTATCTAAATCTGCCTGATCATAAACTGAAGCCGTAATCGCTACAGAAACACCAGGAGAAAATTCAGTACCATTAGTTCCTATATCCATCCAACTAGGGATTGGAGTAACATAAAATCTTATTGTTTCAAATCCTTTATTCCCATACTCATCCTCTATCGTAACGTTAAGATCATGATAATTAGAAATAACACTACTCGATAAAGTAGTATCATATATGAAAGCATTATTATCCTCTACTAATTCAGTCTCAAAATCATCCATGACTATTTTAACTGTCATTTCACCGATTTCAGTAGAATCAACTGATCTAAATGCACTACCTGTTAAACTAAGCCTATCACCAGGATCTAGCTGAGAATTTTCCAATCCCAAGGTAACATCAAGCATATTTGACAAATCAAAGGTCAAAACATCAGAAAAAGTATGTAATTCTTCAAGATGTAAATTTAATAATTCAACATTAACAGAAAAAGTTCCATTAGAAGGTTCTATCTTGCAAGTACTTAATTCACAAAAAGAAGCAATATAAGTAAAAGAACCACCTCTAATCTCTGTCAAAAGAGTGTAAGTATTATTTCCATCACCAACCAAAAGAATCATGGCATTTCCATTATAAGGAATTCCCTCAAAATTAATATTTGAACCTGTTACCGTAAATTCATCACCTAACTGAAAATTTTCTCTATCTATATAAAAACCACCGCTATAACTAGCACTTACAGCTGGAACAATAAAAAACAGAGCTAAAACTAAGATTAATCCTCTTTTCATAGAAGAGAATAATGATAATTAATATTTAAAGGTTACTATAACATTACTAAAATTTCACACTAACCATCACTTAACAATTGCCAAGAAAATTGGTGCCCACTTGTAGGCCAATAAACATCCTGACAATAATAAACCTCATCCTTATAGAACTCTCCACCAGAGCTATGCCATTCTCTTATCATCATCATGCCCCTTCTACTAGAATCACAAGTTGGCAAACTCTCTGGAAAGTTAGTAATTCTAACAGAATCCCTCGCCTCTATAACACTATTAAATATTGCTCTTTCCTCAACATACAAATCATAACTACCCGTAATTAGAGTATGACCAATGGCAACCTTGCCAATATTATAATAAATATCATCCCCTAAAGAAGACCAAATACTTTCTCCACCACCATCACCAACATCATCAGCACAATTACCATCACCAGAATTCTCAATTGTACAAATAGTATCCCAACCTTCAATATCATCTAAAGGATGACCTGGATTAGGAACTGTGGCCAAAACAACTAGACTTCCAACTAAAACTAAGAACAAACAAAAATACCCTAAATGTCTTTTTTCAATATTTATCTGCAATCTATCAACCTCTAAGAAAACAATAACAAAAGAATTATTTAAACCTTTCCTTTAGTTAAATTTATATAGAAAATCAAATCAAATATAAACAATGGTAGACAACCTAGAAAAGGTAAGGCACACTGGAGCACATATTCTTGCACAAGCAGTTAAAGAACTATTTCCAAAAGTAAAGCTAGGAATGGGTCCTGCAATAGAAAACGGTTTCTATTATGATTTTGATAAAGAAGAAGGTTTCTCGGCAAAGGAACTAAAAAAAATAGAAAAAAGGATGAAAGAAATAGTAAGAAGAAATATCAAACTAGAAAAACAAAACATTTCAAAAGAAAAAGCAAAGATATTATTCAAAGGACAAAAATACAAATTAGAACTTCTAAAAGATTTATCAGAAAAGACAGCATCACTTTACAAACAAGGGGAATTTATCGATTTATGTAAGGGACCCCATGCAAAATCAACTGGAGAAGTTAAACACTTTAAAATTCTAAACACTGCTGGAGCATATTGGAAAGGAACAGAGAAAAACAAAATGCTCAGTAGAATTTATGTAGCATGTTTCAAAACAGAAAAAGAACTAAAAGATCACTTAACAAATTTAGAAGAAGCAAAAAAAAGAGATCATACAAAACTTGGGAAGGAATTAGATTTATTTGTAATAAGTGAAACTGTAGGAAAAGGACTTCCACTTCTAACTCCAAAAGGTGCAACAATAAAAAGAATTCTAAAAAGGTTTATAGAAGATGAGGAAATAAAAAGAGGATATCAATACACAGAAACACCAATTATGGCGAGAAGCAAATTGTACAAAATTTCAGGACATTTAGACCATTACAAGGAAAGCATGTTTGTATTCAAAACAAATGGAGAAGAAATGGTTCTAAGACCAATGACTTGTCCGCATCAGTTCATGATCTACAAATCAAAACTTAGAAGTTATAGAGAGTTGCCAATAAAATACGCAGAAATCGCCGAACTATTCAGAAACGAAAAATCTGGAGAGTTGCATGGTTTACTAAGGGTTAGACAATTTAGTCTAGCAGATGCACACATAATTTGTACACCTGAGCAACTAGAAAAAGAATTTGAAGAAGTAGTAAGATTGATACAATTTGTTATGAAAACCCTGGGGTTCACAGACTATTGGTATAGATTCTCAAAAGGAGATATAAAAAATAAAGAAAAATATATTGATAATCCCAAAGCTTGGAGAGATTCTGAAAAGATGATGAAAAAGATCATAGATAAAATGAAATTAAAGTATGTAGAAGCAAAAGATGAAGCAGCATTCTATGGTCCAAAATTAGACATTCAAATGAAGAACGTTCATGGAAAAGAAGATACAATATTTACAGTTCAAATAGATTTTGCATTACCAGAAAGATTTGATATGACTTATGAAGGAAAAAGCGGGAAAAAAGAAAGACCAATGATAATTCACAGATCTTCAATTGGAGCTCTAGAGAGAACAATAGCAATGTTAATAGAACATTATGCTGGAAAATTCCCGTTATGGTTATCACCAATACAAGTAAAGATTATGACCTTAACAGATAGAAGCAATAAATTTGCAAAAGAAATAACAAAAAAATTACAGGAAAATAACATTAGAGTAGAATTAGATTCCAGAAATCTTTCTATAGGGAAAAAAGTAAGAGATGCACAAACAGAAAAAATAAATTATATGGTAACAATTGGTGATAAAGAAATGAAAGATAAACAGCTGGCAATCCGTTCAAGGGACGGAAAAGTCAAATTTGGGGTATCACCAGATAAATTTATAAAAGATCTTCTAAAACAAATTCAAGAAAAGAAATGATAACAAATCTAAAAACTTCTTTAAGACAAATAAGAGAATCAAAACACTTCAGAGAGTGGTCTTCTAGACATCCTGGAGCATATTTAACTAGTGCTTTCTTCTCAAACGGTTGGCAACTTGATTTTTATTGTCCAAAGGACGATAATCTAACTAGCTTCACAAAAACAGGCAAGGAAACTTCAGACATCTTTAGAAAAGAAAAGACAGTAATCCCTGAACTAAAATTAGAAGAAATAGAAGTAGACGTATTTGAAGCAAAAGAAATAATAAACAAACTATTAAAACAAAAATATGAAGATCAAAAACCAACAAAAGAAATAATAATACTTCAAAAGATGGAACATCCAACTTGGAACATAACATTCATTACAGAAAAATTCAATATTTTAAACACAAAAATTGACGCAATCTCTGGAAAAATAATAAGTGAAAAACTAGAGTCTGCCCTAAGTTTCAAAGCTTAATAATTTCTTCCTGCTTCTAAAACCAGAAATAATTCTAACTCTTCTCTTAAAATATTTAC
>CAYYUK010000005.1:0-42186 GCA_964474895.1 Candidatus Woesearchaeota archaeon | reverse complement strand
GGGTTGTTTTCTCCATTAACCCCCCTTAATTGGATGCCTATTCACTTATTTTTTTGAAGGGAAAAAGAGGTGATACTTACTTTTTCCCCTTCTTTTTTATTTTTTTATGAATAAAATAAGATATTATTAAAATTATTAATGTGGCCAGTAGAATTATTCTTATTATTTCATTTGCTTTGTTTATTTTGTCCCTGATTTCTTCTGTTTTTTCTTCAGTTAAGTCTTCTATATTATTTTCTACTATTACATCTTGTTTTTTCTCTCTAATTGCAAAATAGCTGAATCCAGGAGTTTTTGCTTTGTAGTATTTATAATCTTCATCTACTTTTAGAAGCTTTGTTTCTAAATCTGTCCATTCTTCATTGTATCTTGAAAGTACTACTTTTCTAGTGTTTGCCCATGATTTGTTTACTCTGAAGCTTATGTTTGCCTCTTTTATTTCTAAATCTTTTGTAGAAATGTTAAGATATTGATATGTATCTCCAGTATTTTCTGTTTCTATTGGTTTTTTATCTAATAGTTTTATATTTAATTTTGCATTTGAAGATCTCTTTTCAGGGATAAATACTATTGTATCTATTATTTTGAAATCTTTGATAGTCCATTCATATAGCTGGTTTTTTATTATATTTTTCCATGTTTGTTCTAATTCAGTTTCAGTATTTTTGGTTATCTTTGTTTTCCATGAACTTGAAGAAGAGTCTCCTGTTGGAACGTAATATATTGTTATGTTGTGTTCTGAGTCCAAGTTTAGGTTAAATATTAGTTCCCCATCTAGTTGTGTAAAATTACAATTGCTTTGATTACATTCTATTTCATCATATTTTGCATAATATGTTAGAGATGAATCTGGCATTTGGACTGTTAAATCTGTTGATCCTACGCCATCCAAGATTATTGTTGCATTGTTTATGTTACTTGGTTGAGAAGTTGCTGAAAGTATGTTGATATCTGTATTTGATATATTTTTGATTTCAGGGGTATGGGGGTATACATAAGTTAAGTTTATGTAAGATGGTTGCGTTGCGTTTGTGTACCAATGAGGAAGATTTGAACTGCTAGCATGTTTTGCAGTTATCCAATACCAACTCCAAGAATAGTCCATTGACCAATCTAAATCTGTTATATTTTTGTTGATCCAGGTGTATTCTGCACTTGTGCTTGTATTTGATTGGTTATTTACTATTGCATCATACGTGGCGTACCTTTGAATTCCAAAGAATCCATCTCCATTTGATTTGTACCAAGTGTAGAAATTTGCTTGTTTTAATGTTGCTATGGGGTTTATTGGTAATACATCTATTGAATTTTGAATCCACCATACACAATTCCATTCTTCTTCTGATGTTGGTGGGGTAAATAGGAGGGATGCAGCGTCATTTCCAGATCCAAAGTTAGTTGGCTGTCCGTGTGTTGCATCAACGTCTCTTAGATAATATTTTGTTGTTCTGTTTCTCGTTGCATTACTGAAGAAGTGTATTTTTCTTTTTTCTGTATTGCTATTTGTATCAGTTATATTGATTATTATTGAATAAATTCCTAGTCTATTTGTTGTGAAGTTCCCAGTTAATTGGTTTCCTGTTTTTGTGATGTTTATTATTTCTGTTGGTTTGGTTATGATGCTATAATTACAGTCAGAGCAGTTTGTTCCATTTGGGTGATACATAGAAACATTGAATGTAATATATTCTCCAAAATTTTTTCTCTCTGTTTATTTCTGTAAAGGAGATTATTGTGTGGGTCGGATTGAGATTATTCAGAAATTGGTTTGAAATATAATTGTTTGTGTTTGAATCATAAATATCTTGGTTGTTATTTAATAATGTGTTGTTGGTTATATCACTGTGATTTGAGTCGTATATATCTATGCCCCTTGTGTTTGAATTAAAAGTGCTATTCATTATAGAATTGTTAGAGGAAGAAAGTAAGTAAATACCCTCATAGTTTGAATTTGCAGTGTTACTTGTTAAAGTGTTGTTAGGGGAAGAATAGAGGTAAATTCCATATTCATTATTTGAAGCATTATTATGGAGTACGTTACAATTTGTTACATAGTAAAGATTAATTCCTGCTTTATTTATGCCCGTTGATCCATTGATTGTAAATCCACTAACGTTTGTATTATTAGCAATTACATTAAATACATGATCAAATCTCGAGGTTGCAGTAACTGTTGTATTTTGGTATCCGTCTCCAATTATGCTTACTGATTTGTTTACATCTATGTTTTCAGAATAAGTTCCATTTGCTACATGAATGATGTCTCCTACAATTACGTTGTTAATTGCGTATTGAATAGTTTCCCAAGGATTTTCTTGCGATCCGTTTCCAGTTGTATCGCTTCCTGTTGTAGCGACGTAAGAGTCTGCTGCTTGAATGGAATGAAATAATAAGCAAATGAATAGGATACCTATCGTAAAAATAATACCTCTTTTTATCATTTTTTATTGTTTTAACAATGATGTTTTTTGTTTAAATAGGTTTTGTTACCATTCTTCTTTGTGTAGAATGTTTTGTAGTTCGAACCTTTTTGGCATATCTGGATCTTCTATTGAGTAGCCGAAAGAAATAATTGCGTGAATATTTATATCTTCAGGTATTTTCAATAGGTGTTTTATTTTTTCTTCATCTGAAACTGCATTCCAAATACTAGAAATCCCTAAAGAATGTGCTTTTAGAAGCATATTTTGAATACCTGCTGCACAATTTTGTATGCAGAATTTTTTTGATGACTTTTTTCCATAGAATTTTTCAACATCTTTATCATCACTACAGACAACGATTGATATAGGTGCTTGATCTATCCATTCTTGGTTAAATGCTGTTTTTTTTAACTGCTCTTTCTTTTTTTGATCTTTTACAAGAATTAATCTCCAGTTTTGTAAGTTTCCCGAGTTTGGAGCATATCTTATTGAATCTAATACTTCGTTGATATCTTTATCCTTTATTTTTTTGTCTGTGAATGTTTTTACAGATCTTCTTGTTTTTAAACATTCGTCAAAATCCATTGTTTTTTTATAATAATTAGATTTATAAGTGTTTGTAGATTCGCAGAAAGATGGAACGTTCAATATCTAAAAAATATGCTGGGTTGCAATTACAATCAATACCAAATCTATTGAATGAATTGGATAGCTCAAAAGACGCCAAAGTTTTAGTTGATCATTATATTGGTTCTGCCATGCCCTCTTATACTGAAAGAGTATATAGCTGTTTTGGAACTCCTGTGCAGATAAGGGTACCAGATGTGGGGGATCCTGTGGTTCAAGTTACTTCCACAGATTTTGCCAAAATAAGATTTGTGTTTAACCAATTAGAGAATATACTGAAAATTCCAGAATCGGAAAGAGTTGATGGTTGGATTGAAGAATCAATTAGAGATGGGAGTGAAGAGATTCTTAATTCAGATTATTCTGTTGGGGAATTTCTTGATGAGCTAGAATAGAAATAATTTTTTACAAAAAGAAAAAAAATAAAGAATTAACCAACATATAGATATCTTGTTTCTGTTGTAGTATGGTTTCTACTGTCTGTCACAGATATTTCTACAGAGTAATTTCCCTCTCTGTTTCCTATAAAATATGAAGAATTTAGGAATACTTCTGTTGGATATGGTTCATAATAAGACCATCCATCCCCATCACCGCCAAAAGGTCCAGTTATTTCTATTTCCACAGACATTATACCTGTTTCATCTCCCAGTGTTGCTGTATAACTCAGGAAAAATATATGATTACTTACTGTGAAATCATCTATTATTGGTGGATGGTCTGCAGGAATTGCAATGTTTTCCAATTTCTTTGGTTTTTGTAATGATTGGGCTTCACTGCAGAAAGATACAACTATCAAAGCAATAACTAATACCAATAGAATCTTTGTACTTTTTAGTTTTTTTAGCTCCATTTTGTTTTCTGTTGTAAAACTATATAATTTATATGTGTTTCTTTTTTAGAAAGATTTATAATTTTGCTATTTGGTCTTAGGTTATGGATTATTCTAAGTTAGTTGAAGTATATGAGAATTTAGAGAAAACTACAAAGAGATTAGAGAAAACTTATATTATTTCTGAATTGTTAAAAAGAACCCCTGAAAGTGAGCTAGATCATATTATTTATTTGATACAAGGCAATGTTTTTCCAAAATGGGACGAAAGAAAAGTTGGCATGAGTTCTAGATTAATTTTGAAAGCAATAAGTGAATCTACAGGTGTTTCTACTGGAAGAATTGAAAAAGAGTGGGCCAAGAAAGGTGATTTGGGTATTGTTGTTGAAGAATTGTTGAAAACCAGGAAGCAAACTACATTATTTTCTAGAAAGTTAACAACTGAAAAAGTTTTTGAGAATTTGAGAAAGTTAGCTGAATTGGAGGGACATGGCACTGTTTCTAGGAAAGTTACTTTTATTGTTGAATTAATTACAAGTGCAAGTCCTGTTGAAGCAAGGTTTGTTGTTAGGACCGTTTTGGAGAAATTAAGAATCAATGTTGCAGAAGGAATAATTAGAGATTCTATTGTTTGGGCGTATTTTCCAAAAGTAGCTGGGTTGTTTTTGAAGTGTGAAAAATGTAAGAATATTGTGCCACATTTTAGTAAGTGTGCAGAATGTGGTAAGAAAATAGAAGTTAAATTTAAAGATATAGTAAAGAAAAAGTATCAAAAAGTTTTGAAAGTGGAGAAACTTGGAGATGTTAAAAGAGTAGTTTTGAAAGAATATGATTTTGTTTTGGTTGAAGATGAAGGGTTGGCAAGAGAAATTTACAATTATTTTGTAAGGGTTGTTCAAAATGCTTATAATCTGACTAATGATTTGGGACAAGTTGCCAGATCTGCTAAAAAATTCGAGTTTAGTAGACTTGGAATGAAGATTGGAGTTCCACTAAATCCGATGCTAGCAATTAAATCTGAAGATGCAAAAAAAGCACTTGAAGCAGTAGGTAGGCCTGCATTAATAGAGTATAAGTTTGATGGATTTAGATTGCAGATACACAAAGATAATAATCAAGTTAAGTTGTTTACAAGGAGATTAGAAAATGTTACAAAACAGTTTAAAGAATTAATTCCAATTGTAAAATCGTGTGTAAAAGCCAAATCTTTTATTATTGATTCTGAAGTTATTGGTTATGATATGAAAACTGGTAAGTATTTGCCTTTTCAACATATTTCTCAAAGAATTAAGAGGAAACATGATATTGAAAAAATATCCAGGGAAGTTCCAGTTGAAATAAATGTTTTTGATATTATGTATAAGGATGGAAAGAGTTTATTGTCATTAAGTCAAAAAGAAAGAAGAAAGATATTAGATAGAATTGTTAAAGAAGAGAAGAACAAAATAAAATTAACAAATAAGTTAGTTACAAGCGAGGAAAAAGAGCTAGAGAAATTTTACAGAGAATCCTTGAAGAAAGGAAACGAAGGTGTTATGGTTAAGAGTTTGAAGTCTGTTTACGTTCCTGGAAGAAGAGTTGGTGGTTGGGTAAAAATAAAACCAGTTAAGGAAAGTTTAGATTTAGTAATTACTTCTGCAGATTGGGGTGAGGGAAAAAGAGCAAAGTGGTTGAGTTCTTTTACATTAAGTTGCAGAGATGGAAATAAGTTTTTGGAAATTGGCAAAGTTGGTACTGGTATTTTGGAGAAAGATGGTGAATTAACTTTTGAAAGTTTAACAAAAATGCTTAAACCATTAATCAAATCTGAAAAAGGTATGGCTGTTGAGTTAAAAGCCAAAGTTGTTATTGAAATTGCTTACGAAGAAATACAAAAATCCTCTAATTATTCTTCTGGTTTTGCATTAAGGTTTCCAAGAGTTGTTAGATTGAGAAATGACTTGGGTGTTGGTGATGTTGATACGTTGGACAGAGTTAAGAAATTTTATGAACAATACAAAAAGTAATTCTTTAATACAACAATCTTTAAATAATGATGATTTACTATTAACCAATAATACATATTGCTGTTGAGTGAGTATATGTAGTTGTTTTTTTTAGTAGCAATGTGTGTAAAAATAGAGGTGGTGTCCTCGGGGGAGCGTTTTAAATGATAGTTAAAGAGGAATTTTTGAATAGGTTGAGGCATTTTTTTGGGTTGAATTTATATGAAGTTAAGATTTGGACAGCTCTTCTTTCAAGGGGCGATTCAAGTGCTGGGGAATTGGCAGATCTTAGTGATGTTCCACGATCAAGGGCGTATGATGTTTTAGAGTCTTTAGAGAAGAAAGGTTTTATTGTTATTAAATTGGGTAAGCCAATTAAATATTTAGCAGTTGATCCTGGTGAAGTTGTTGGCAGAGTTAAAAAATCTATTATGAGGGCTGCTGAGAAGAGGGTTGAAAGGTTAAGCAACTTGACGAATACTGATGTTTTAAATGAACTTAATGGATTGCATACACAAGGGATTGAATTTGTTGAGCCTGCTGAATTAAGTGGTGCAGTTAAGGGTAGGCACAATTTATATTCGCATTTGGAGATGATGGTAAAGAATGCTCAGAAGTCAGTTACAATTGTTACGACTTCAAAAGGTGTTTTAAGGAAGATTGATGCATTGTCTCCTTATTTGAGTAAGCTTTCTAAAAAAGGTGTTAAGATTAGAATTGCTGCACCTTTGAGTAAAGAGACTGAGACTGCGTTGAAAGATATTTCCAGAGTTGCAGATGTAAAAAACATTGGGAAGGGACTTGATGCGAGATTCTGTGTAGTTGATGGTAAGGAAATATTATTTATGGTAATGGATGATGAGAAAGTTCATCCTACGTATGATGTTGGGATATGGGTAAATACTCCTTATTTTTCAAAAGCGTTGGAAGAATTATTTTCCTTATCTTGGAGCAAAATGGATCAAATAAAGTAGGTCCTATTTTTCTTTTTATTATTTTTTTATTGGTTTTTTAGAATAGTAATGTTTATAAGATGTTAAATCGGTCTAATCTTTACTCTTTTTTTTATTTAGGGAGGTTAATTAAAATGAGTGAAGAAGAAACAAATGTAACAGAAGAAGAGCCTACTAAAGAAGAAGGCGAAGAAAAGGAAACTGAAGAAGAGCCTGCTGAAGAAGAAACTGAAGAAGAAGGCGAAGAAGAAACTGATGATTCTGAAGAAAAAGAAGACGACAAAGAATCCTCTGATGAAGAGGAAAAGAGTGAAGATTCTGAAGAGAAGTCTGAAGAATAAATTTTATAGTGATTTAATCATATAATCACTTTTTTCTTTTATTTTTTTATTTGTTACCAGTACTACCGAATCCACCATCTTTTCTGCTAGTTTCGTCAAAAGATTCACATTCTTCTATTTCTACTCTGTGGAATGGTTGTATTATCATTTGTGCTATTCTTATGTTTTTTTCAATTTTGAAATCTAAATCTCCAAGATTTTTTAGGACTACGCCTATTTCTCCGCGATATCCAGAATCTATAACTCCTGCTAATACATGCAATCCATGTTTGTGTGCATGTCCACTTCTATCCCATATTAAACCGACATGGTTTTTTGGTATTGCTAGTCTTATTCCTGTTTTTACAGTTCTTCTTTCTCCAGGTTTTAGAATTAGGTCTTCTGCTGATCTTAAATCAATTCCCGCATCATCTTCATGAGAGTATGAAGGAAGATCTAGTTCTTTATTTATTCTTTCTATTTTCAAATTATCTTACCTCGCAAATTTCAAAATTATCTTTTATTGAATCTTTTAAATCTTCCATTTCTTTTTCAGTTAATGGGGTTTTCTCAATAAATTTTGGATCCAAGGTTTTGTTTGGTATGAATTTTTGTAAATAATATTTTTTAGCTCCTTTTATGAGTTCTTTTATTTCTTTTATATCTTCCTTTTCACAAAAGCCAGGGATTACTGTTGTTCTGAATTCATAGTCTATCTTGCTATTTATTATAATTTTTATGCTTTTTTTTATTCTTTCCATATCTATTTTTGTGTTTGTTAGCTTGTGATATTTACTATAACCAGTTTTTATATCCATTGCAATGAAATCTAGAAGATTTTCGTTGATTAGATCTTTTAACATTTCAGGGTTTGTTCCATTTGAGTCTAGCTTTATACTTAATCCTATTTTTTTTATTTTTCTTATTAAGTCTGGCAAATCTTTTTGTATTGTTGGTTCTCCTCCAGTTATACATACACCATCAAGAAATTCTTTTCTGTCTTCTAGAAGCCCAAGGATTTCATTTTCACTTATTAGTTTTTCTTTTAGTTCACCAACTAATTCTGGATTGTGACAGAAACTACATCTAAAATTACATCCAAATAAAAAAAGTGTTGCGGCAACTTTTCCAGGGTAGTCTATCAATGTTGTTTTTTGTATACCTGCTATTAACATTTTGCTTCATTGAAAGTTACTCTTTCTTCAAATTCTTCCTTTTTTCCATCGTTCCAGTGTGTAGTTGGCCTATAATATCCAACCACTCTGCTGTATACTTCTGTTTGTTTCTTACATGTTGGGCAACTTTCTTTTTTCCCGCTTAAATATCCGTGTTCCTTGCAGATACTGAATGTTGGTGTAACTGTGAAATAAGGCAATTTGAATGAATATGCTATTTTTTTCACTAATGCTGCACATGCTTCTCCAGAGCTTAATTGTTCCCCTATAAATCCGTGTAAGACAGTCCCCCCTGTATATTTTGTTTGTAGTTCATCTTGGTGTTTTAGAGCTTCAAAGATGTCTTCTGTATGACCTACTGGTAGTTGTGTTGAATTTGTATAGTATGGTGCGTCTTTTCCAGAAGAGATAATATCTGGAAACTGTTTTTTATCTATCTTTGCTAGTCTATAGGAAGTTCCTTCTGCAGGAGTTGCTTCTAGATTATAGATGTGGCCTGTTTCTTCTTGGAACTTTTGTAGATTTTCTCTCATTCTTTCTAAGACTTCAATTGTAAACTCTTTTCCTTTTTCAGTCGTTATATCTTCTTTTAAGAAATTAAGACATGCTTCATTCATTCCAACTAAACCTATTGTTGAGAAGTGGCTGTTTAAATTTCCAAGGTATCTCTTTGTGTAAGGTAGTAATCCGATTTCTAAGTTTTTGTTTACTCCCTTTCTTTTTATTTCTAAAGAGTCTTTTGCCAGTTTCATTAAGTGATCTAGCTTATTCATGAATTCTTCTTTTGTTTTTGATGTATAGCCCATCTTTGGCAAATTCATTGTAACTACACCAATGGAGCCTGTTGATTCTCCACTTCCAAATAATCCACCTGTTTTAGATCTTAATTCTTTCATGTTTAATTGTAGTCTGCAACACATGCTTCTTACATCAGTTGGTTTTAAACTTGAATTTATGAAATTTTGGAAGTAAGGAGTACCATATTTCGCAGTCATTTTGAAAAGTAGTTTTGCATTTTCTGACTCCCAGTCAAAATCTTCTGTAATATTGTAAGTTGGTATTGGAAATGTGAAGATTCTCCCATTCATGTCTCCTTCAGCCATAATTTCTATGAATGCTCTGTTTATCATGTCCATTTCTTTTTGTATTGTTTTGTACGTTTCTTCTTGAAGTTTTCCACCGACTATTGTTTTTTGGTCTACCATATCCTCAGGTACTGTCCAATCTAATGTTATATTTGTGAATGGAACTTGGTTTCCCCATCTGGAGGTTGAATTGACTGCAAATATGAATTCTTGCATACATTGCTTTACTTGTTTGTAAGATAGATTGTCATTTTTTACAAGAGGTGCCATGTAAGTGTCAAATGATGAAAATGCTTGTGCTCCTGCCCATTCATTTTGTAGTGTTCCAAAGAAGTTTACTATTTGTCCCAATGCAGCATTGAAGTGTTTTGTTGGTTTTGCTGCTATTTTTCCATCAACGCCATTAAATCCTTCAAGTAGTAATTGTTTTAGAGACCATCCTGCACAGTATCCTCCAAAAACACCGAGACTTAAGTCGTGGATATGGAATTCTCCTTCCCTATGTGCTTTTGCAATCTCATCAGAATAAATATTGTCTAAAGTGTATTCTGCTATGATTGTTCCTGAAATATGATTTTGTAACCCTGAAAGTGCAAAACCTGCATTGCTATTTTCTTTTACTCTCCAGTCTGCTTTGTTCATGTAAGTGTCTACTACATGTTCTATTTTGCTTAGAAATGCTCTTGTATTTCTTACTTGACTTCTTTTTTCTCTGTATATAATATATGTTTTTGCTGTTTTGAAATGATTCTCTTTTATCAATATTCTTTCAACAGTATCTTGAATTGATTCAACGTTTGGTAATTTATTGTTTTTGTTTTTTTTCCATACTTCCTTTTCTACTTCATTTGCTAATCTTTTTGCTTCTTCTTTATCTTTTCCACCTATTGCTTCGGCTGCTTTAAATATTGCACTTGCTACTTTTTCTTTATCAAATTTAACTATTGTACCGTCTCTCTTTTTTATTTTATCAATCATTTTATCCCCCTTAACTAATCTTTTCTATTTCCTCTTTGAATGAATCAATGTCTTGAAAATCTTTGTAGACAGATGCGAATCTAATGTATGCAACCTTATCCGTTTTTTTTAGATTGTTCATTACAAGTGTTCCTATTGCGTTGCTTTTTATGTCTCCCCTGCCCTTTTTTCTTATTTCATTTTCTATTCTGTCTGCAATTTTATTTATTTTTTCAGAAGTGACTGGTCTTTTTTCACATGCTTTTGTTATTCCAGATAATAATTTTTCTTTATTGAATGTTTCTATTCTTTTATCTTTTTTTATAATTCTTGGATATGTTGTTTCAATTAACTCGTATGTTGTAAATCTTGCGTTACATGTATTGCACTCCCTTCTGCGTCTTGTTTTTGATTCGTTTACTTCTCTACTTTCTAAGACTTTCAGATCTTGTTCTTGACAGAATGGACATTTCAGTTTTTATCACCCCTACGCTACATATAGTGTTTTTGTCTTTTCTATGGTTCGTATGTGGTGTTCTGAAAATTTTTGTATATAAATATTTGTGTTGGTAGAAATATATTTTTAGTAAGCCTTAAATATTTTTGTTTAAGGATTCTGTTTGTTAAAATGGATAGCAAAAAATTGTTTCATACTGAAATTGTTAGAGACCATTTCTTTAATCCGAGAAATATGTTCAAAATACCTGAAGAGGCTGAAGAATATGCAAAAACTGCTGATGGTGTTGGAGAGACAAGGGGTCTCTTTTGTGGTGATGTTATGTATATGTGGATAAAAGTTGATGGTGATGCAATTAAAGAATGTAAATGGCTTACGTTTGGTTGTGCTGTTGCTATATCTACTACTTCCGTTTTGTCTGAAATGGCAATAGGAATGAAACTTAGTGATGCTTTGAAAATTAGTTCTGAAGATATTATAAACAAATTAGGAGATATCCCAAAAGGGAAATTTCATTGTAGTGTTTTAGGAATAAATGTTTTGAGGGAAGCTATTAATGATTATTTTAAGAAGACTGATCAAAAAGATAGAATTGTTAAAAATGAAAGTAACGAGAAATACAATCATTGCTGATGTTCTTGAAAAGCATTCAGATGTAGGAATGTTATTATTTGAAAGCGGATTGCATTGTGTTGGTTGTGCTGCAAGCTCTTTCGAGACTATTGAAGATGGTTGTAAGGTTCATGGTTTTTCTGATGAAGAAATTGATAAGTTAATTGATAAGATTAATGATGAAATCAAATTAAGTGATAAAGCTTAAAAGTAAATAGTTTTTGTTTCTTGTATGGTTAAATGTGATAAATGTGGGGAAAATATTAAAGAGATATTTTTAGGCAAAATTAAAGGAACTTACGAAAAGGGAAAAGCTATCTGCAGTGATTGTCAGAAGAAGCCTCAATAGCTCAGCTGGTTAGAGCATCTGATTCGTAATCAGAAGGTCGAGAGTTCAAATCTCTCTTGAGGCTTAACTTTATATATTTGGAATTCTACAATTAAATAAACTAAAGGAGGTTTAAAAATGGAGAAAAAACTTACAGCCTGGTTGGCAACTCTGCTTGGGATAATCCTAATATTACCTTTAATAGGAGTAACTCAACTAGGAACGGCAACAAGCGGGATTCTTGGTTGGATACTGGCTTTGGCAGTTTTGATAATCGGACTAGCAAAGCTATTTACCTTAAAGAAATAATTTCTTTTCTTTTTCTTTATTCATTGTCTTACATCATCATTAGGAAAACTTATAAATAAATTAATTGTTTTGTTCTTATTCACGCGGGAGTGCCAGAGTGGTCAAATGGGCTGGATTTAAGCTCCAGTAGCTTAGTGCTTACGCAGGTTCGAACCCTGTCTCCCGCAGTTTATATTTTAGAAAAGTTTTTATTCTTGTTATTTTTGATAGTTTTATTGCCTTGGTAGCTCAGTCGGTAGAGCACTACATTGGTAATGTAGAGGTCGCGAGTTCAAATCTCGTCCAAGGCTTATTTAAAAAGTTATATAAATAGAAAGCGTTAAATTTAATTTATGAATAAAAGAGGCCAGTTTTACATTATAATTGCGTTAATTATTTCTTTAGCCCTATTTGGAATTACTTACAAAGTTAATGAAATAACTGAGCCTGTTTTGTTTACTGATTTTAATGATGTTTCAGAGAATTATGTTAGTGAAGCTACTAAAGTTGTTAATGATGCTTTGGAAATGGAAGAAGAAGATGTTGACGGCAGGATCGAAGAATTTACAGATTCTTTTTTAGATTATGCAAAACAAAGAAATCCTAATCTTGGATTGTTGTATATTTATAGTAATGGTGGGGATATCACTATTGAAAACCACTTGGATGAATCCATTGTGATTGATGGGGAAAATATATTGGGGGGGGATGAAATAATACAAGGTATAACTTTAGAAGTTGGGGGCAATGAGTTTGTACATCAAGTTCCAATTAGTGCAGATGATTTTGGAGAAGATTGGACAAGTATGATTGTACCAATTGGTCCGATATCTTTAAGTATTGGCGGAATAATTAATTCATTTGAACTTACTGGGCTTAATAATTTTAAGATTATTGTAAGAACTGAAAGTGGTGAATATAAATATGATAATGTTCAGCAAGATTGGATTTGATAGAAAAGGTGTCAGTCCTTTAATCGCGTGGGTTCTTTTAATTGGTTTGGCTGTTGCTATTGGTATTGCTGTTATGAATTGGGCAATAGATGTTACTCCCGAACCAGATGTTGATTTGAGTTATTGTGATGATGTTTCTATTTCGTTTGTTAGTTATGAGCCAGATTATACTCCTGGTAACGTTGGATTTGATTTTGTTCTTGAGAATACTGGCTATTTTAGTGTAGATTTATTGTCTATAGGGTTTAGTTATAGTGCAGATTCTTCCCCTGTAATCTGGTGTGACTGGTTGATACAGACAAGTCCTGATGAGAATGGATTTACTCCTGGTTCAGAATTGCATTTTAATGATATTAATCTTTATACATTTGGTGAAAATTGTCAAGAATCATCACCCAATGGTGGAATAGATAATCCTGAAGATATTTTGAAAGTTGTTGTTGTTCCTTGGATAAATATTGATGGCGAAACTTTTAACTGTAATGACAGGAAGTTAGAGTTTGCTGTTGATATGGCTCAGGAATAGAAAGATTTTAAAATGAAAAAAATTATTAAGTCACGTATGAAAAACAGAAGAGGTGTTTCTCCTTTAATTGCAACTGTTTTATTAGTTGCTCTTGTTATTATAATTGCTATTCTTATTTGGTTGTGGTACGGTAAATTTATTGAGGATATACAGAATAAACAACAGCTTGATCTGGAAATGGCCTGTGCGCAGGATGTTGAATTTGTTTTATCTGATTTACAATGTGTTGATGGTGCTATTTCTTTTTATGCTGAAAATACTGGAGGTATTGATTTAAGGGGATTTAGAATTGCTTATAGTGGTTCTGTTAACGGTGCTGAGGATGTTGAAAGGATTATTAGACAGGGTACTGGGGCGGTAGTAAGTTTGGAAAATGTTGGTGAATTAAGTGGGCTAGAAATAGAGATGATTCCTATAATTGGTGTTGGGTCCCAGAATAAAGTTTGTGATGCTTTGTTACAAGTTGGTTCTTGTTAATTTATTTTTTTATCACCAAAACCTTTAAATAACTCTTGTTTAAGAAATATATTATAAAACGGAGGTGTTTATAGTTGATGATTAAAAAAAATAAGCGAGGTATTTCTCCGCTGATTGCTACTGTGTTGATTATTGGGTTCACTGTTATTTTAGCGTTCATAATAATTACATGGATAAACTCTAATGTTGGAGATCTTACATGTACGCAATCATGTGAAATTGATGGTGGAAATGTTTGTTCTACTTCTTTTAATGAAATAGACTTAGCAATGGATTCCGGCAATGGGTACGTAACAGTCACTAACTTAGGATCTACTGATTTTGAAACATTGACTGTTGTCTGGGTCGGAGCTGATGGAGCTACAGATTGTGTTGAGATTTTTTCTGGTGAATTGGCTGCATATGGAAATGTTGAGCAAGGACCAAGGTATCAAGATAATCCGCAATGTAGTGAGTGGGATGGTGTTGATGAGATTGCAACAATTAGAGCAATAGTTGGAACTACTCCTGAGGCAAGCGAAGGTTGCGATGCTTGTGAACCATTTAACTGTCCTGCAGTAAGCGAAGAGATAGTTTAGTAATAACAACTTTTTTCTTTTTTCTTTTATTTTTTACCAAAACCTTTAAATAAGTAATAAAGAGAATTTACTGTTAAGAAGGAGGTGTTAGTGTTAGCTCTTTAAAGATGGATAAAAGAGGTGCAATTTGGGTTTCTGCCGTATTGTATATGGCATTAGGAATAATTATAATTTCTATGGTTTTGGCTGCTGGTTTGCCTGCTGTTCAGAAATTGAAGGATAGATATACTTTGATTCAAACCAAAGATGTTATGCTAACCTTGGATGAGAATATCAGAACTGTTTTCCATGAGGGTCCTGGTTCTCAGAGAGTTGTTAAATTAAAAATAGATAGAGGTACTTTTGAAATTATTCCTTATGATTCTTTAGATGATTATCCTAATCACATAGTATGGACTTTTAGTACTCCAATATTACTTTCTGAACCAGATCAATTAATTACTGAAGGTAATCTTGGGATATTGACTAGTTCTACAGCAATAGAGAATAGTTATGATATTAGTTTAGCGTTAGACTACACTGGCAGTGATGTTGCTTTGTATTATGGGGAAGATTCTACTGCTTCAGGAACCTTTAGTTTGGTTATTTTAAATGAAGGTATTGTTGATGACTTTGCTCCAGATAATATTAAAATAAATTTAGAGAGGATATGATGAAGAAATTACCAGAATTAAAAAAGAAAATTGAAATTAAGGGATTGCCAGAATTGCCTGAAAAGCATAAAACAATTTTTAAGATCGATATTTCTCCAGAAATTCCAGAATTTCCAAATGTTAGTAAGAAGGAAATGGATTTTAGATATCCTTTAATTGCTCCTTATGCATATGCACACATTTACTGGAGTTCCAAGAATCAAGAATTAGTTTATGAAGTTGAGGAACCCGAATTAGTACCTGATGAAAAGAAAGTTCTTAATTTGTTGGAAGATGGTGTTAGGGAGTTGATTAATGTTAGTTATTTAAGTTTAGGAAAAGGTGACACTGTTATTAATTATTTGGAGAAGAATCTGAAAGTTCTTTTGAGTGAGTTAAGAATAACATTAACCAAAGAATCGTATTTGAAGATAATGTATTATATTTATAGAGATTTTGTCGGTTTGGATAAAGTTGAGCCAATGATGAACGATATCTATATTGAAGATATTGAATGTAATGGTGCTGGTTTTCCAATATTTGTTGTGCATAGAAAATATAGGAATCTTAAGACCAATGTTGTGTTTAAGCAAACTAAAAGATTGGCTGCATTTGTTGAGAGGTTAGCTCAGAAGTCAGGACAGTATATTTCTTATGCAACTCCACTTTTGGATGGCGCATTGCCTGATGGATCAAGAGTTAATGCAACTTTTACTGAAGATGTTTCTTCTAGGGGGCCGACATTTACAATTAGAAAGTTTACAAGAGAACCTTGGACACCAACTCATTTGATGTATTTGAATACAACTTCTGTAGATATTTTAGCTTATTTGTGGACGTTAATAGAACATGAAAGAAATGTTATGGTTATAGGTGGGACTGGTTCTGGTAAGACTACGTTATTGAATGGTTTAACTTTTTTTATACCTCCTTCAGCCAGAATAGTATCTATTGAAGATACAAGAGAGTTGAATTTAGAACATAGTAACTGGGTACCTGCAGTTTCAAGATCGGGTGTTGGACTAGCTAATTTGGTTGGTCAAAAATATGGCGAAGTTACGTTATTTAATTTGTTGAAAGAGAGTTTTAGAATGAACCCTGATTATGTAATCGTTGGAGAGGTAAGGGGTGAGGAGGCCTATGTTTTATTTCAAGGCATGGCATCTGGGCATCCTTCTTTTGGAACAATGCATGCAAGTTCTGTTGACACAATGATAAAGAGATTGATTACTCCTCCAATTAACTTGTCTCCTTCTTTAGTTGAAGTTATGGATACTGTGATTGTTATGGCGCATGTCAAAGTTAAGGGAAAGAATGTTAGAAGGGTCAAAGAGGTTGTTGAAGTAGTTGAAATAAACGATGACGGAAGTGCTACCATAAATAAACCTTTTGTTTGGAATCCTTCTGTTGATAAATTTGATTACTCTTCTGAAAGCGTTGTTTTTAAGAGGGTAGCAGAAGAACGCGGAATTGATATTCAAAAATTGAATATGGAATTTGAAATGAAAAGACGGTTCTTGGCTGGTTTATATGAAAGATCCGTATTTAGTTTTCATCAAGTCCAAGATATGATAAATAGATTTTATAAAAATCCAGAAGATGCTTTATCTAAAGTTGAATAAAAAATGGCCGATGTTGGAAAGAATGAGAAAAAAATTTCAAAAAGTGAGAAAAAAAAGATTTTAGAAGATCTTTCTATTTCTGAAACTGATTTAAAGAAATTTAAGAAATTAAAAGAAAAACCAACTAAGAAAGATAAGAAAAAAGATTATACTGTTTACAAATCTAATTCGTTTGCGAAAATCTCTAATTTTTTTATGGAAAACATGTCTTTTTATTTGGCAGAGAAACATTCTAAAAATTTTGATTCTTTGTTTAGGGCTATTAGGTTATCTAATATTAAAATGTTGTCTAGGACCTATTTGAGCATGATTTTATTTTCTACCCTTATCACATTTCCAGCATTTGTGATAATATTTTTCCTTCTTTTATCGAATATTTTTATTGCTCTTTTGTTAGGGGTTTTGGTTTCGGTAGGGGTTTTTGGTGTTGTATATGCTTATCCTTTTATTACTTTTAAGTCGAGAGCCAAAGCAATAAAGAGGGAGTTGGTTTTTGCAATAATTCATATGGCAGTTATTGCCAGTTCTGGTGCTCATCCGGTTAGAATTTTTGAATTGCTTGTTAGATCTGGAGAATATAAGGAACTTGAAAGCGAATTTAAGAGACTTTTAAATCATATTAATCTTTTTGGTTATAGCTTGTCTGCTGCTTTAAAGGCAGTTTCTGCTGAAACTTCCTCTGATGAGTTAAAGGAACTTTTAGATGGCATGTCTTCTACAATAGAGACAGGTGGCAACCTTAGTGGGTACTTGGATGATAAAGCAGATGATGCTTTGATGAAATTTAAATTGGAACAAAAAAAGTATTTAGAGTTATTGGCGACATATTCTGAGATTTATGTTGGTGTTGTCATTGCTGCGCCCCTTTTGTTAATAATCACCTTTGCGATACTTGAAAAAATATCTCCAGTTATTTTTGGGATGCCGATTTCTCTTGTTTCAATAGTTACAACATTTTTATTTTTACCTTTGATTAATATCTTTTTCATATTATTTTTGGAGTCTACTAAATCGGGAATATGAACTTTAAAATAAAAATTAGGCACGTTGTAGGGATTTTGATAGGGTTGGCTATAGTAATTTTTTCTTTTTTATTTTTATTTGAACTCCAGTCTAGGTGGTTTAAACCACTTATTGGTATTGGTGTTTTCTTTATGTTGTTTCAATTTTGGTTAGATTCTATGAGAGAGAATAAAAGACAGAAAGAAGTGGAAGTCAAGTTTTTGGAGTTTATTAGGGCGGTCTCTGATGGGGTTAAATCTGGAATTCCAATTCCCAAGGCTATAAGAGAGTTAAAGGGTGCAGATTATGGTGCCTTGAATCCTTATGTTAATAAGTTGATTTATCAGATTGAATGGGGGATCCCCTTGAGAGATTCTTTTGTTAGATTTGGTAAGAGCACAAATAATAAGGTTGTTAAGAGGGCCATGACTATTATTGTTGAAGCCGAAGAAAGTGGCGGAAATATAGCAAGTGTTTTAGATTCTGTTGTGAACTCCGTATTACAAATTAGGAAAATAGGGGAAGAGAGAAAAACAAATACGTTTTCACAATTGATTCAGGGCTATTTTATCTTCTTTATTTTTGTCGGTATAATGGTTGTGTTGCAAGTTTATTTGTTACCCCAGTTAAGCGATATCGGTGTTACTGCTCTTGCTGGTAGCGGTATGGGATTTGGTGGTGGGGGATATGGTGCCCAAGAATTGGCAGCTACTATAAATTTCAATATTATTTTTATTGGATTGATCTTAATACAAGGATTTTTTTCAGGATTATTGATTGGTAAATTTTCAGAAGGAAAAATCATGACTGGACTTAAACATTCATTGATTATGATGTTGGTTGGTTATTTGATATTTTCATCTATGGTTGGATATTAAAATGGATAAGAAAGGTCTCTCATATGTTGATTGGGCAATAAGTCTTGGAATTTTTTTAATTTTTACTTTGACTATTTTTGTTATTTTTAAACCGCATGTTATTGAAAGCCATAGTTCAGAATATTTAGTTTCAATAGCAGAGCAAGGTATTAAGGAAAATGGTTATTATGAAATTGATAGATATCCTTTATTTGTAAAGTCTTCTGTTTCGGTTAATGGTTGGTTAGAACTTAGTATGGACAGTTATTCTGATTTATTTTCTAATGGTGTTAGAGTTTATGATTCTGATTTAACTCTAATTGATTATAATACGGATTATAATACGGATTCAAATAATCTGCAATTTGGTGATATTAATTTGGGTGTTGATGATGTTTATGAATTTGGAATACTTAGGTCTGAATTAGACTTATTTGCAGATGATGGAACTGTACCTGGAACTCCTATTATTTATTGTTCTGATTCAGAAGTTGAATGTACTTTTGGTATTGTTGAGAAGTTGAAAGGATTTAGTGAACAAAATATTTTTGATTTATTTTCGTGTGACGATGGCGACTGTTGTGGAGATTTAAATGAATATAATCATTTTAAGGAAATTATAAGATATCCCTCTGCGAGAGATTTGTCTGTTAATATATCTGATGGTAATGTGAACTATGGGTGTGGATTTATTGAGCCCCAAGAATTGGACAATGTTTTTGCGTTTAATTGGGCAGATAGTATGTTACAAATTAATGGTACAAAAATACCTGTTAATGTAGGGGTGAGGGTTTGGTGAATAAAAAAGGTTATCTGAAAACATTGGAAGCAATAATTGCAGTAATTATTGTGTTTATGGTTGTTATTATTTCTTTATCTTTTGATAATCCTGAAACAGAGGAAGTCCCACCAGATGTGGGGGCATTACAGGATACTATTTTTGATAAATTACAAAATGATGTAGACTATAGAGAATATGTTTTTGATGGTAATATAAGGGAGATTAGTTCTTTTTTGGATGCTTTTGTTGATAATATCAGGTTTGAGTATGGATTTGTTATTTGTGATAATAATCCAGAGTGTGCCGAATATGATTCATATCCCCAGGATCCAATAGAATTTCCAGAAGATAGCCAGATCTACGCAGATAGTTTCGTAATTCAAAAATATGAAGGAGAGACATTTAATTTTAAATTGTTTAGATTATACATTTGGTATAAGGAATTATAGTGTAGAAATATTTATATATAAATCTTAGAAACTAAATTTAAGGTGATAGTTTAATGATTAAAAAGTTCAAATCTTTCTTTAAAAAATATATTAATAGATTATTTCGTGGCAAAAATAATGTTAAATTAGGTTTCTACGGTCCGCCAAATGCAGGAAAAACTACCTTGGCAAATAAGATTAGTATGGACTGGTTGGGTGAGGAGGTTGGTACTGTTTCCAAAGTTCCTCACGAAACTAGGATGATTCAAACTAAAGAGCAGGTTAAAATTAAATCTGGAAGAAAGGAATTGACTTTCAATTTAATAGATACTCCGGGGATTGCAACGAAAATTGACTATGAAGATTTTATGAAATTTAAATTAAAATCTAAAGAAGCAAAATCAAGAGCCAAGGAAGCAACGAAAGGGATTATTGAAGCAATAAGGTGGCTAGATAGTGTTGATTGTGTTGTTATTGTGTTGGATTCAACTAAAAGTCCATATTCACAAGTTAATATTACAATTGTTGGGAATCTTGCTGCTAGGGATATTCCAGTATTAATTGCAGCTAATAAAACTGATTTGAAGAGGGCAAGTGTTAAGAAAATTGAGTCTGCATTTCCACAATATCCAGTAGTCGGTATTTCGGCAGATAAGGGGGAGAATATGGAAAACTTTTATAAAGAGTTATTCCGTGTTATAGGTTAGTATGTTATCTTTTAAATATGTCCCATATAGAGATCATTCGAGTCTTAATACTGATCAGAAATTAAATAAAATTTTTAGTATAGTAAGAAGGGATAAAATTGTTTTAATGCAGGGAAAATTAAAGCCGCATGAAGAAGCGAAACTTATTGAGAAAACAATGGGACAAATAACGAAAGAGTTTCCTGGTATTTCTTTTTGTACAGTTTATCCTAATGGAAATAACAAGAAGAGGAAAGGTAAAAAGAAAAATAATGTTGCTAAAGCTGCTACTAGTGCGGTCGGTAATATTTTTTATAAGACAATTATGGGTAAAAGAGACTGTTTGACTATCGTTGGACCTGCAAATATTGTTAAAGACATACGAAAGAACCCATCACAGATCGATCTTTTTATCAACGGTTAAAAAAAAATGCCACATCAATGCGTCAGGTGCGGGGAAATTCATCCTGATGGTTCTAAAAAATTATTAAGTGGGTGTGATTGCGGTTCTAGATTTTTTTTCTTTATTAAAAAAGAATCATTAAAGAAAGCCAAAGATCTTTCCGAAGATTTAACCAAAGAAGATAGGGAACAGATGGAGAAAGATGTTAAGGATTTGGTTGGTGTTGACAATGATTTTGGGGAAGGTCCTGTTTTTTTAGATATAGAGTCTATTAAGATTTTGAAACCAGGCACCTATGAATTGGATTTGGTTGATTTGTTTAAGAAAAAGCCTTTAGTTTATAAGTTACAGGATGGGAAATATATAATTGATCTTGTTTCTACCTTTAATGCAACTAAGTAAAATGAATGAAACTATTAGGAAAGATATCTTATCAGTTATAGAAAAGAGTATTTTGGCGTTTAAGCGTGGTGATATATCTTCTCTTGAAACCCAGAGCGATCGTACAATACATAATTCTTCTATTTTTCAAGATAAACATTCTATTACAACTGCAGTTGTAATTTTTTCTTTGTATAAACTTATGGAAAAACATAGATATACTAAATATTCTGGTTGGAGCAAATTTGAGAAATCTGTTCTTTTTGAGTTGAAAAAAGCAAAAGTTAGTATTAGGGGAGGGAATCTTAATGGGTATCTTAGTTCATTGAAGCGGATAATAAAAGATATGAATAAACTCGAAAAGAATGTCGGAAGATTTGTTGATCAAGTGATTCATAGATCCAAAGTTAAAAAGGCAACAAATATTCATAGACATGGTATTTCTTCATCAAGAGTTGCTAAGCTTTTAGATATTCCTACATGGGATGTTAAATCTTATTTGGGAGCCACTAAAGAGTTTGATGCCCCTTTCAATATTTCAAAATCTGCAAAAGAAAGAGTAAAATTAGCAGAGGAGTTATTTGGTTTATGAAATCTTTGGTTTTTGATACTGGGAGTGTAATAAGTTTGGCTATGAATAATCTTCTTTGGGTATTAAAACCACTTAAGAAGAAGTTTGGTGGAGATTTTATTTTGCCTTTGGGTGTTAAGTACGAATTAATAGATAGGCCTCTTAATATTAATAGGTTTAAATTGGATGCTGTTGTGATTAGAGACTATTTGATGGAAGGGGTTTTCAAGCTAGCTTCAAATAAGGAAATTGAGAGAAAATCTAAATATCTTTTGAGCCTTGCTAATAATATATACTTTGCTAAGAATAAACCAATAAAGATAATTCAGGATGCTGAAATGGATGCTCTTGCTTTGGTTTTACATTATGATTCTGGGGCGCTTGTTTTAGATGAAAGAACTCTTAGGTTGTTAGTTGAGGACCCTGAAAGTTTGGGGGGTGTTTTATCTAATAGATTGCACACTAAAGTCAAGATTGATAGAAGTGTTCTAATTAAGTTTAGAACTGAAGTTAAGAAAGTTAATATAATAAGATCTACCGAGTTAATTGTTGTTGCCTATGGTTTGGGTATTATGGATAAGTATATTTCAGTTGGAAAGAAGGTCCATAATGAGTTTAGAAAAGATATGCTCTCTGGTGCTTTGTGGGGTTTGAAATATAAGGGCTGTGCTATTTCTGTTAGTGAGATAAATGAGATTCTTAGGCTGAAAAATCTTTAATTTGAAACTGCTACCGATAAGTTTATAAGCCTTTCACAACTACGGAATTACAACAAAAATCATGTTATTATGGGAGGGTTAAATAACGATGAAATACATAAAAGTGTTTGCAGTTTTGATGCTGTTTTTGGTATCTGCTATGGCTGTTTCCGCTACTGAATCTGATGAGTTTCAAATAGACCAGGTTATTATAAATGGTTATAATTTGAATAGTGATTCAGACAATAATCCTTTTGGTCCAGTTTATGCTGGAGAAGATTTAAGGGTTGAAGTGTTCTGGAGTGCTAATGATGGCTTTGATGAATACGCTGAAGCGAGAATTGTGGCTGAATTAGCTGATGAAGAAGAAGAAACCGATTATTTTTCAATTGGAAATAATTGGACAGGACGTGAAATCTTGAATTTTGAACTAGACTCTGAAATAGATCCTGGTTTGTACACTCTTAACATATATATGGAAGATGAAGAGGGTAATAGGAATCATTTCGATGTTTTGAGAATTGATGTTGTAGACCAGAGAAATTTGGTAAATATATATGATGTTAATTTTCCAATGGGAACAACCTTGCAAGCTGGTCAAAGTCTTTTTGCTAGTGTAGGTGTTGAAAACATAGGTCATAGTGAGGAAGAAGATATTTATGTTCAGATGAACATTCCTGCATTAGGTTTGAATACAAGATCTAACAGATTTGATTTGGTAACTGAAGAAGTTGCTGATGACTGTGAAGATGGTTGTGATGATGAAGACTATAAGATTCATAAGGATTTAGTTTTAGCTCTTCCTACAAATGTTCCTTCTGGGATCTATGATGTAGTAGTTGAAGTTATCTATGATAATGGAGATGGTAGAGATACTAAATCTTACAGTCTGACTATCGGCGCAGGTACTGCTTTTGGTGGAGAAATTGATGTTGATACTACAATGCAATCCGCTGAGAGGGGAACCGCTGTAGCATTTTGGATAAGTTATCCTAACTCAAATGTAAACTACGATGTTGTGGTTCAAGGTGTTGACTTTGGAACTTACAGAGTAGCTGAAGAGTCTGATGGAGCTTATGTATTTGTTTCAGTTGATAGAAATGCTGATGCTGGTCAGAATGAGTTTACTGTTGATGTAATGTCTGGAAATGAAGTTTTGAAGTCATTTGATTTGACAGTGGATGTTTTAGGACCTGCAGGTTTTGGTAATGTTAAAGATGGTCTTCAATTGGGTTTTTCAATCTTGTTAGTTATTTTGGTTATACTTGGTATAATTGTAGCTGCAAGAAAATTAAGAGGAGATAAAGAAGAGCCTATAATTGATGAAGATCAAACTTATTACTAAATCTTCTTTTTTCTTTTTATTTTATATTCTTTTATTTCTATATTTTTAATTGACATAATTCTTTTATATGGGGTTTTGTTCTCTTTGAAGTAATAAAGGGAGGTTTCCATAATGAGTGGTGATAAATTTTTGATTATATTGATGGTTGTTTTGATCTCTCTTCCGTTAACTTTTGCGGGAGTGAGTTTGTATCAGGGTAGTGGGCCTGATGATTTATGTCCTGGTTCTACTGGACTTTTTAGGGATGTTATAGAAAATACAGGTGGAGAACCTGTAGAGGTTAGTGTTTCTTCCTCTGGTGCGGCATCGTTTTTTTCTACTACGGTTCCAATAGGATTTGTTTTGAATCCTGGGCAAATTAGAAATATTTATACTTATATCACGCCACCTTCTTATACTAACGTTGGTATTTATGATCTTCAAATATTAGCCAATTCTGAAACTTTAAGCCATTCTATGTATGTTAGGGATTGTTTTGATTACTCACTTGTTGCTCTAAATGATGTGAATCATGCATGTCCTTGTGGTAATCAAGGTTTTGATTTTCAAATAACCAATAATGGAGATTTTGCTGATACTTATGTCCTTTCTGTGGATGGAACTGCTCCGGGACCTATTGTCTTAAGCGAGACTGTATTAAGTGTAAATCCTGGTGAAACTAGGACTTTCAGTGCTTATATTGAAGCAAGTTGCGACTCATTAGGCGAGTATGAATTTACTGTTTCTGCTACACCAATGAGTGGAAGAAGTATAAAATCTGCAAATTCAATGCTTGTTGTTGATGCTTGTTATGATTTTAGAGTAGATTCTGAAAGAGACACTATTTCTCTTTGTGAGCATTCACAGGAAACAGTTTCTATAGACATAGTTAATGATGGTTCCACAACTAATGATTTTACTTTTGAATTGGATGGTCCAGCTTGGGCCAGTTTAGATAAAAATAGTTTAAGTATTTCTCCAGACAGCACTGGTGCAGTTAGTTTGATGATTAGTCCGGATTATGGTGTTCAGGGTGTTTTTGAAGCTAGATTTATAGCAACTCCTGAAATGGGCAATGTTGAAGCTTTGAATATATTTAGTATTGGTGTAAACAAATGTCATGGTGTTGTTGTTGATATAGAAAAAGGTACAGATACTTTATGTAATTCTTTGTCAAATTCTTACAATATTAATGTTGTAAATACTGGTGAGTTTTCTAAAGAATATTTCTTAGAATTGAATGGTCCTGAATGGGCTTCCTTGAATGAAAGATCTTTATCTTTAGGTGCTGGAGAAGAAGGGCAAGTTGTTTTGAATGTTAATCCTGGATTTAGTGTTCCTTCTGGAGACTATACTGTAGAAGTAGTTGCAAAAGCTAAAGACAGTAGTCAGGTTGCAAGTTCTGATATTATAGAATTAACAACTGTAACAAGAGAAGAGTGTTACATGGTTTTGCTTGGTGTTGAGGATAATAATGTTGGTTTAAACTATGATACTACAACTACAGTTCCAATAGTTGTCGAAAACATTGGTTCAGATACTGCAACTTATGAATTAGGTGTTAGTGGGACAGCAGCTAATTTTGTTTATTTGAATCCAACTGTTGTTAGTTTAGAACCTTCTAAATCTGAATTAGTTTATTTGTATATTGCTCCAACTGGTGATGTATTACCCGGCAAATATGAAATTAGTATTTCAGCTAGACTAGAAGATAGTACGATTTTAGCTACGGAATCTGTTGATATAAATGTTAATGAGGGAGAATATATGCCCTTAGTTGAGGAAGAGCAAGAAATTACTGATGTTACTTCTGTGTCTCCTTTCCAGAGATTTTTAGTATTTTTTAAGAACCTTTTTGCCTCTCCAGAGGTTGATGAAGAGACTGTTGATGATGAAACCAATGTAACTGATGAGGAACCTGTTGAAGAAGATGGCGAGGAAGAAGTAGAAGAGGAACCAGCAATTGTTGGGGAGTTATTTGATTTAGAACAAGAAGCTTCAATTGAAATAGGTGATGAAGAGCATAGTATTGCCTATAGTGAAAAACTTGATGATTATTCAGTAGTACTTGTAATATCTTCAGATCCAGTTTATGTTCCTTTGGTGGTTGGCGAATCTCAAGAAGTTGATTTAGATGGTGATGGGGTTGATGATGTTTTGGTTACTTTCAATGGATTTATTGGTGAGCAGGCCGATATAACATATGAAGTAATTTCTGAAGGTTTAACTTATCCTGAAGAGGAAGATTCTGAGGATGAAATTAGTGATGAAGAGCTTGATGACGCTCTTGATGAAATAACAGGTGATTCTACTGGAGATGTTGAGGGGGAACCATTTTTGCAATCATTTGCCACTTCATTTAAATCTATATTTTCTGGTGCTGGTGAAGCAATACAAAAAAATAGGAATGGGTTGATAATTTTTATTGTTATTCTTATTGCTTTGATTTTGTTATTTAGGACTAACTTTTTGAAAAAACTTAAAGGGTTCTTTGAAGAAGAAATTGATGAAGAGCCAGTTATTGTTGAAGAGAAGAAAGAGCCTGTTGAGAAAGTTGATAAAAAAGCTAAGAAAGAAGAAAAGAAATCTAAGAAAGAGGAAAAATTAGAAGAGGAAGAAGATTTCGTTATAGAATTTGATGAGGAAGACTCTGAAGATAAAAAGTAATTTCTTTTTCTTTATTTATAATTTTAAACTTGTTATTTTAGATATTCCTTCTTGCATTGAAATACCAAATATTCTATCTGCTTCGCTGATTATTGCGTCATTGTGAGAAATAACAATATATTGTGCTTTGCTTGAATATTGTTTAAATAGGACTCCTAGCCTTTCAGAGTTGTGTTTGTCTAGTGCTGCATCTACTTCATCTAAAATATAAAATGACGCAGGATTATATTCTTGAATTGCAAAGATAAATGCAAGTGCTGCTAATGTTTTTTCTCCTCCGCTTAAACTTCTTATGTCTAAATATTTATTCCCTGCAATTCTTACAGTCATATCTATGCCTGCGTTAAGAGGTGTTTCTTTGTCTTCTATTGCAAGGGATGCTTCTCCTTTTGTTGATAATGTATTGAATATTGTTTTGAATCTTGAATTTAGATGGTTATATGTTTCCATGAAAATACTTGTTTTCTTTTGCTCTATTTCATCTATCATATCGAGAACATCTGACTTTTCAGATTTTATTTTATCTGTTTTTTCTACTAGTTCTTCATGTTCTGTTACTAATTCTTCATAAATTTCTAGGGCTCTCATGTTTATGTTACCCAGTTTTTGCACTATTTTTTCAAAGTCATCTATTTCTCTTTTCAAATCTATTCTATCAATACCTCTTCTTATTTTTCCATCTTTGTATTCTTCAAATTCTTTTTGTAATCCTTCTATTTCTGCTATATGTTTTGCTTTGAATACTGAAAATTCGTTTATTTTGTGATCAAATCTTCTTGTTTTTTCATTTTCTAATTCTGTTAGTACTTCTAATTTTTCTATTTCTTCTGTTATTTTATTTCTCTTTCTTGTCATCCCTTTTAATTTTTCAAAGAATTCTTTTTCTTTCTTTACAGTTAATTTCAAGCTTCCAGTTTCACTTTTCAGAATTTTATTTAAATCTAAAACTTCTTCTTCAAATTCTTCTTTGTCTCTTTCTTGATCTTTTAGTATTTTTTTAGTTCTTTCATTTTCATCAGAATACATTGTTATTTGATTATCTAATGTGCCTAATTCTAAAGTTAATTCTATTATTCTTGCATCTTTTTCTCTTTTTTCTTCTTCCACTCCAGAAGTTCCTTTTCTCATGTGTTCTATTTCTTGTTCTAGATTCAACATTTTTTTATCATTATTTGCTTCCTTTTTGAATCCTATTCTTGTCCCTCTTCTGTATCCACCAATCATCGCTCCAGAAGCTTCTATTAAGTCTCCTTCCAGTGTAACCATACGAATTCTTCCTATTCCAATTTTTCTTGCAGTTTGTATGTCGTCAACGATTAATGTAGTTCCAAATATATTGCTGAATGCGTTGTGATACTTTTTATTATATTTTATTAGGTCTATTGCCAGACCATGAACACCACTTAATTTTTTTAATGCGTTTATTCCTTCTGATGATGATTTTTGTCTTATTTTGTTTAAAGGTAGAAATGTGACTATGCCCAATTTATTTTCTTTTAGTATTTTTATACATTTTTCTGCAGTTGTGTCATCTACAGTGATAACACTTTTAATTCTTGCTCCAGCACATACTTCCAATGCTAATTCGTATTTTTCATTTGTGTTTCCAAGTTCAGAAATTGTTCCGTAAACCCCGCTAACTGAAGATACTTTTTCTACCGAAGGGTCTGTGAATGTTCCAGAAGAGCCAGTTCTTAATCTTGCAAGTTCATTTACTCTGGAATTAAAATCTGTTGTTGGTGCTGATTTTTTTGATAGTTCGTTTCTCTGTTTTTCTACTTTTCTCATATCTGTCTCTAGTTGATTTCTTTCTCTAAACAAAGATTCTATCTTTTTATTGTTTTTACTTATGTTTGATCCTAATTGTAACTTTCTACTGTCTATTTTTATTATTTCTTTTTGAAGTGTTTCTGTTCTCGTTTTTGCTTCAACAAGGTCCGTTTTTATATTTGTAATTCCTTCTCTTAGTGTAAGTTGTTCTCTTTCGCCACTTTCATCAAGAATTTTGTTTATACTTTGAATTTCTTCTTTTTTGTTGTCTATTTTCTCTTTTAATTCTTTTATTTTTTTGTTTACAATTTCAAACTTTTTTTGTTGTTCACCTATTGATTTTTCTAACTTTTCTTTCTTTTCTTCTATATCTTTTATTCTTATTGTTGTATATGTTGCTTTATTATCTTTTATTTTGCTTTTCAGATCTAAATATTTCTTTGCCTGATCTCTATCTTTTTTTAATTCTCTTAAATGGGCTTCTCTTTCAGTTAGTAGAATATTTGCTTCGGTTAGTTTTTCTTCAACTTTTTCTAATTCGGATAGCGCTTTGTTTTTCTTTTCTTCGAATACAGAAATACCAGCTATTTCTTCTAATAGTAGTCTTCTTTCCAAAGGTTTCATGTTTGTAAAGTGCACTATATCTCCCTGAAGAATTATATTGTGTCCGTCAGGATCTATTTGAGAATGAGAAAGGAGATCTACTACCTGTTGTCTGGTCATTTTTTTATCATTTATTAAATAATTTGATTGACCACTTTGTTTTATTACTCTTGAAACTTTTACTTCTTTTGTATCTACTGGAAATTTTTTATTAGAATTATCGAAATAAATTGCAACCTCTGCAGATGAATGGGCTTTTTTTGCTTTTCCACCATTATAGATTAGGTTTGCGGATTTTTCAGCCCTCATGGACTTTGCCGAAGTTTTTCCCAGAACAAAGCAGAGGGCGTCCATTATGTTTGATTTTCCAGAACCATTTGGACCAAGAACACAGTTGAATCCATTACCAAAGGAGAGTTCTGTTCTTTTTGCAAAAGATTTGAATCCTTGAGCAGTCAGTTTAGTAACCCTTGTCATTAATATATCACCTGCAGCACCATTTAAATAATTTTTGCGTATTAAAAGTTGGATATCTTTTTTTGGTTTTTAGTGTTCGCTACGTTTTGATATGTTTTCCAACTTTTTCTAAATATCTCTGGATGTTTGTCCCAATTGTTTTTTACAAATTCTTGGGTTATTGAATTTGAAGGATACCCTGGACCAGTTTCACCATATTTTGCTTTTATTTTGTCCATTTCTCTTTCTCTAGTCACTTTTGCTAGTATTGATGCCGCACTACATACAGGATAGTTTACATCTGCTTTGTGTTCAGAAATTAATTCTACATCTTTTGTTAGTAAATTTTTTATGTAGTCTGCGTATTTTTGTGGTATTGGATGGGGGGAATCTAAGATTGCAGTCTCTGGATTAAATTCATTTATTATTTCTGCAGATTTTTTTGCTTCTAACCAATTTAGATTTGAAGTATCATCTCTTAAAATCGTTTTATCTATCTCTTCTGGTTCAATTATTATTATTCGTGTACTCTTTGCTATTTCAATTATTTTGTCAAATAAAATTTCTCTTTGTTTTTGAGTTAATAATTTAGAATCTTTTACTTCTATGTCTCTTAATTTTTTTTCATCTTCTTTGTTTATTAGAACTCCTGCTATGATTAATGGTCCAATTACAGGTCCTTTTCCTGCTTCATCTATTCCTAATACTGTTCCCATATTTGTATGAAAATTTGGGTGGTTTATAAGGGTTTTTAATATGTTAAAATTAAGTAGCAGGAGAAGGATTTGAACCTCCGACCTCCGGGTTATGAGCCCGACGAGCACTCCTAACTGCTCCATCCTGCTGTAGATAAAATTCTTTTGGGTTTGTTTTTAAATGTTTTTGTTTTAGAAAAAGTAATTATTTTCCATAAATTAGGAATCCAACGATTATCAAAGAGTATGTTATGATATAAATGATATTTGCAATTATAAGTGGATAGTTGATTAATTGAAAGCCGTAGATAAGCCATACAATTGAACTTAAAAGAAAAATATTGTTAGTTGTTAATGATAAATCTTTAGCACTTTTAGTTTTGAATATTTTTGTTATTTGAGGAACATTGGCTAGACCTGTAATGACCCCTAATATTGTTGCTAAAATTGGTATAATGTTCATATATTTTTTTGTGACATTGAGTTTATATTCTTTTCTTTTCGTTTTGGAAATTATTATAAACTCGGCGGGGGATTTGTTTTTATGTTAAATAATGTTAATTTGTCTTTTGTTTTTGGATATTTAATATTGGCTTTGATTATAGGATTTGTTAGCTCTAAGAAACAATCTGGCAAGGATTTTATGATTGCAGATCGAAATTTAGGTTTATTTTCGTTTGTTAGCACTGTCGTGGCTTCAATAATTGGTGGGACCATTCTTGTTGTCTATACAGCATATATTTTTGAGTTTGGACTTGGTGCTTTGTTTGGTTTTGTTGGGTTGGCAATAGGACTTGTTCTATTTGCATATTGGGGTAAAAGACTAAGAGAGTTGGCACATAAAGAGAATTTTTATACTATTGAGGATTTTTTGCATTATAAATTTGGAAGAAGAATTGGTAGTCTTGTTGCAATTGTTGTTCTGATAAGTGTCGTTTTAATATTGCTTAAACAATTTATTGCTGGTGCAAAAATATTATCTGCTGTAAGTAGTTTTAGTTATGAATCTGCTTTGATATTAAGTTTAGGCGTTATTTTTATTTATTTGATTATGGGTGGTTTTAGATCTGTTGTTAAAACTGATATTTTTCAATATTTATTATTGGTATTTTTGATTTTTGTTGTTGGTTTTAATTTAGCTTCTGGAACTGATTTGAATATTTCTAATTTTTCTTCCGGTGATATGAATGTGTTTTTGATGATTTCATTTTTAATTTATGGAATTATTTATGTTTGGACTTCTGCGGACACTTGGCAGAGAGTGTATGCAGCTAGGGATGATAAAGTAGTTAAAAGAGGATTGACAATTTCTGGTTTGTTTTTGCTTGTAATTGGAATTGGAATAACGTTAATTGGTTATTCTGCTAAATTGGCATTTCCAGATATAGATCCGGGTCAAGCAATTGTTTATGGATTGGTTAACTTGTTATCTCCAAGTCTGTTGGGTCTTGGAGTTGTTTTGATGTTTTCTGCTATCATGTCTACTGCTGATACTTTTATTTTTGTTGTATCTACCAACATTACTAAAGATTTTATTGCTAGGTTTAAAAGAAGAGAGTTGTCCTCAAATGAATTAAGGAAATATACTCGTATAAATTTAGTATTGATATTAATTTTAATTGGGGGATTAGCGTATTTTTTCAGAAATTTAGTTGATATTGCTTTAATCAATGCTGGGTTAATGATGTCTTTAACTCCTGTTGTGATTGGAAGTTTTAGATGGAAATTAAAAAAGAAGGCATCTTTGATTAGTATTGTTGCAGGTTTAATTTATGTTGTTGTCATGGTTATTTTGAGAATGATAACTCCTGAAATGATGATTGCAGCTGCCTTAGTGTCTCTTGTTGCTCTGTTGTTGGGTCAGAAGTTTTGTAATTAATTAGAAATTATTATAAATCTTAAATTTTATTTTTAGTTTATGGATAAAAGAGGTATTAGTCCTTTGGTTGCAACCATTTTACTTATTGGAGTTGCTATAATCATAGCTATTATTATTTTTTCATTTATTGGAAATGTTTCTGAAGATCAAATGGAGACTCAACAAGAGGAAATTGAGTTAGTAAGTACATCACTTAATTTTCATTTTAATTGTATTAAATATGTTTTAGATGGGGATCCTATTTCTTCTAGCGTTTTGATAACTAATGAAGAAAGCACTGCTTTGGATTTTGTAATTCAGTCAGGTTCTAAAATTTATACTAGTGAGGATTTTTCAGAGATTCCAATTGGTGCTTATGAAAGTAATGAATTATTTTTAGATGCTTCAGATTCTATTAAAATTGTACCAGTAGTTAATGGAGAGTCTGTCTCTGCAAAAGCTATTACTAGAACTTGTAGCGAAACAGGTGTTGAAGATCTTGTTAGGTTTAGTGCTTCTTGTGATTCTGAAGGATATTTTAATTGGTTTGATACAACTGGTATTATCGAGAATACTGGTGTTGTTGGTATTGGTGGAGAATTGACTATAAACGGGGTTAATTATGGTTTTGATGTTAATGAAGGAGGGGTAGATGATAATTTTGTTGAAGAAAATGTTCATGAGAGTATGAATGTTGTTGTTGATAAAATTATTTTTGATGGTAGTGATTATGATTTAATTGAAACTATTGAAAGTACAGAATCTTGCTCATTTACTAATCGGTTTGGAAATGCAATTGAATTTGATGGCGAAGAAGATTATATTGAAGTTTCGGATAGTGAAAGTTTAGATACTGGTGATCGATTGACTGTTGAGTTTTGGGTAGATTCTGTTGATTCAGATAACAGCGTAGCTTATATCTTAAGCAAGTGGTATTATGAGAATATTGGTGACTTCGACAATATATTTTCTGGTTTTTTGTTTAGCTATGAGACTTATTCTCAAGGTTATACTTTTAATAGTTTTTATTTGGGCAATGGTGTTTCATCATTAAATCCAAATAGAGTTATAGGAAATTATCAGTATTTGTCTAATTTGGTACATATAGCAGGAGTTTATGATGGAAATGAAATGTTTGTTTATATTGATGGCGTACTTGATGATTCAGATGAATTCTCTGGAAATATTGATAGTGAGTCTCCATTAACTATTGGAAGAGTATATACTGGCACACATGGCGGTACTGATGGAAATTTATTTTTTAGTGGAAAAATGGATGAATTAAGAATTTGGAATTATGCTAGAGGTGCAGATGATATTTTTAATAATATGGATAACGAGTTGAATGGAGATGAGTCTGGTTTAGTTGCTTATTATAAATTCAATGATGAAACTAATTTGGGAAGAGATTATTCTACTTGGAGTGGTTATGAGAACAATGGAACAGTTCATGGGGATCCTACTATTTGGGTTCCTTCATAAGAAATTTTATAAATGGCGGAAATAAGAATTCTTTATGCTTAATAAGAGAGGTATTAATCCGCTAATTGCTACTGTTTTATTGATTGGTGTAACTATAATAATAGCTTTTGTTATATTTGCTTTTGTTAGGGGTGTTTCTGATAATCAAATGGATGATACTCAAGGAGCTTTTGATATATATTCACAAGGAGTCCAGTTTAGTTCTGATGCTGCTTCAGATGGTTCTAATACTAGAGTTTTGATAACTAATGAAGGAACTGGTGTTATCTATTTTGTTGTTCAATTGGATGGTATTGACCAAGGCGAGTTTTATGAAGTTGGTGAGTATGAAAGCAGACTTCTTTTATTCTCATTTGGATCTGAAGAGGTTACTCTTATTCCACACTTTTTTGATGGTGAAGATTATATTGCAGTTAGTGCTTTTACTGAAACTGAAGAAGTTGTTGAAGGTAGCTTTAGTTGTTCTGATTTAGAGGGGGAATGTAGTGTTGATGATCCTTGTAGTGGGGATTTTGTTGGTGAGGATGTTGGTCTTTATGGATGTGATGTTGGTAGCTGTTGGGTTTGTTCCGAAGGTGAGCAGACCTGTCCTGGTAATTGTGATGCAAGTCCAGATTGTGGTTCTGATATTGTTGACGAGTTGGTTGGCGATTTTGTTGATTGTATTTTACCAAATATTTGTTATGAATGTATTTCACATACTTATTGTGATTCCTTGAATAATGGTTTTGGTTGTAGTTTGGAACGTTCTTGTAGCTATATGTTGCAGTCTAATGTATTAACTGATGCTACCGATTGTGTTGATGATGAATCTTGTTGGGGTTCATGTGAGTGGGATGAAACTTATGCTTTGGAGTTTGATGGTGATGGTGATTATGTTGAAGTTATGGGTGGTTCAGATGGTTATGATATTGGAGTTGGTAGCATTTCAGTATCTTTTTGGGCAAAGTTTGATGATTCTGTAAACACTGAAATTTATGTTTCTAAAGGTCATTCTGCTGCAGGGTGCAATTCTTCAGATGATAGAGATTATGGTTGGGAAGTTTATCGTTCAGAGGCTACTAATTTGAGGTTTATGTTATGTGGTCCGGGGGGCAATAGAAAATGGACGTCACATCAATTTACAGTTGATGATCAATGGCATAATATTGTTTCAGTTTATGATAGAGTATCTGATGTTGCAGTAATGTATGTTGATGGAGAGGAAGTCAGTAATGTTAATGTTGGATTTGGTTCTGATAATGTTGCTAATCCTAATTGGGGGCTTTATTTTGGCGGGAGAGCAGCTTCTGGTGGGTTTGATGGTGTTATGGATGATGTTAGAATTTGGAATGTTCCTTTTGATTTGAATGATGTTGCTATGTTGTATAGTGGAGAGGATGTTCTTATTGAAAGTTTAGTTTCTTGGTGGGACTTCAATCAAGGTTCTGGTACTGTTGCTTATGATCATATTGCTGGTGGGCATGTTGGTTTTTTGAGGGAGAATGTTAGTTGGTGGCATCCAAGTTAGTTCTTTTATTTTTGTTATTTTTTATTAGTTCTTGTACAATTACTGGTGAAGTTGTTAGGGACTTCGAAGTTATAAGAGAAGGTCCTTTTGAAGTTGTGAATGTTGTTGATGGAGATACTGCTGATTTAGATAATGGTTGGAGATTGAGATTTTCTGGAATAAATACTCCTGAAACTGGAGAGTGTTATTATCAAGAAGCTAAAGATGAATTGAAGAGACTTATTTTAGGCAAACAAGTTTATTTAGAGAATGATTATACTGATGAGGGAAAATATGATAGAAAGTTAAGATATATTTTTGTTGGTGAGTTATTAGTTAATGAAGAGTTGGTTCGTGGTGGATTTGCCAAAGTTTATGATAAATATAAAGATGATACAAGAATGTATGGTAGATTAAAAGATGTTGAGTTTTTGGCTGCTAGGGAATTAAAAGGTGTTTGGGGATGTGTTGATCCGAAGGCTGGTTGTGCTTTTGTTGCCAGTGTTAATTCTGAAGTTTATCATGAACCACATTGTAAAGCTGCAAAGAAAATAAATATAGATAACTTGATTTGTATTGATTCTGTTGAAGAAGCTATTTCTTTAGGTTTAAGACCTGCGTCTAGTTGTTGATAGGAATTCTTTTAAATCTAGTATATTTTGCGATTTTATGAGAAGATTAGAAATAAAATTAGTTGAGGGAACTGAAAGAGGAGTTTTCACTACAAAGCATATTAATGGAAATGGAGAAATTATAGAAGTTGCACCCCTTATTGTTATTCCTAAATCTGAAATAGAGTTAATTGAATTAACTAGATTGAGTCAATATTATTTTTTAATGAAAAGTGGGTCAATTGCAATTGCTTTAGGTTATGGTTCTCTATATAATCATTCTTCAGATCCTAATGCTGAATTTAAAGAGGTTGAAGGTTCAATGGTTTTTTCATCTTTGAAGGGAATTTTAAGGGGTGAAGAAATAACTATTGATTATACTGGTGGCGATAGGGGGATGGAGTTAGGATTTACGCCTAGGTTTTGATTTTTTTGTTTTCTTTTTTTTAAGGAATTTAAATGATAGTAAGGATCCAGTTAGAGCTACCACGAACATTATTATGAATAATGGTCTGAATCCGTAAAACTTTGCTACAAGTCCACCAACTATTGCAGCTACACCACTTAACATCGCACCTATTCCAGACCATACTCCCCATTGAGAAGTGTACTTTCCTTTGTCTAAATGTTTTGTATAGATTCCTTCAAATACGGGTCTGTTAAATGCCTCTGCAATACCAAGTAACCCTTGTACTAAGAATAGTTGCCATATCTGTTGTACGAAAATAAGGCAGAATGCTGCAACCGCCATTAAACCATAACTTCCAATTAATATTTTTTCTTGATGTTTGACAGTATCTTCCCATCTACTCACAAAGAACATGAAGATCCCCATAGTAAATGTAAATGCTGCCCAAGCCCCACCTGCAGCCAAAGCAGTCCCACCTAGCTCTTCTACAAATAGTGCATAAATTGGTATAAATAGAGCTGCTCCGAAGATAACGAATGCATCGACGAAAACTAAGTATTTCAATACTTTCTTCATTGAGGGGATTTGGGTTTTTTTGTTTATATATGTTTCTAAAGAAAAGGTTTTTAAATTGCGGATTTATTCTCCAGTTGTGCCGAGATCGCATAGTATGGTTATTGCACAGGATTGCTAATCCTGGACCTTTGGGTCTCCTGGGTTCAAATCCCAGTCTCGGCGTATAAACTTTTAAAAAGTTTAATCAAAAGAGAAAAAGCTTGAGTAAAATTTAGTATATAATTAGAATTTGAAATATAATTTATAATTCTTTTAACAATTATTGTTTCTTATAAAGTTTAATGTGAATAAAGAATACTTAAAAGAAAAATTGTTTAGACTCCCAAATCAACTAAAACACTAGTAGAACTTAACCAATCTCCAGAAATTTTTGCTTTTAGTCCTTCTGCAGAAGGTGGTAAGTCAAATATTAGCATTCCACTGATTGGCAGTCCTGGTTGTAGTTGTTCTCCAAAAGAGATTGCATCATCTAAATATAATGAAGCTTCAGTATCTTGTTCAAATGTCCTTTCAAGATTGTCCATTATTACAACCCTTGTAGAATAAATATTCTTTGATTCCATTCCCTTATTTTCCATACTTAATTCAATCACTCTAAATATTCCATCTGCATCAATTGAAAGCCATTCATTTCCAACCCAAGAGGTCTCATATGTTCTGATTACTATATACTCTATTTCGTCTACAATAACAGGATCTCCAATTCCTGCCAGCAAGTCTTTATCAGTTGCATCTTCATCAATTAGCTCTTCATTCTTTTGATTACTTGATGGAGATATAGAAACAATTATTGCGATGATTAAAAAAATCCAAAGAATTATTGCCCATGTTTTTAGATACCATTTTTTTTGTTTAGATTTGTTTCCCTTTTCATTTATTAAAAAATGACCACCTTTGTCTGTAAAGCTTCCAATTACTAACATAACTATATCTACTATCCATCCAATTCCGAATATTCCACCCGTTAGCAGATAAAGGATTCCTGTTCCAGTTTTTCCAACATAAAATCTATGGATTCCTAACCAGCCTAAGAAAATAGATAAAATCAGGGCAATGTCTTTATTTTTTGTACTCTTTATTGTTTTGTGTGACACTGTAGTTATAAATAACATAATTAGGTATTTAAAACTATCTGAAAATTCAATAATAAATTTCTCTTTAATGATCTTGCTTTACAAATTTTTAGACAAAAACTTTTTATACTTCTTTTTCTAAATTTAGTTTATGACTAATGTTAAGATAGGTACTGTTATTAGAACTGGAATAATTACTGCTTTTACTTTCGTTACTGCTTTAATTTGGAAGGATGTGTTAATTAGTGCTATAGAGAAGTTTTTTCCAGCTAGTGATGCTTTAAAGTATGAATTTTACTTGGCAATTATTGCTACATTTATTCTTATTTTAATAATCTATATTGTTTTTAAAACTGAAAGTGAAATTGAGTATTTAGTTGAGAGAGTAAAGAGGGCAGAGGCAGAGAAAAAGAAATGTAAACCTGTGAAGAAGAGGTAGATACTTTTTTATATTGATAATTCTATAATTTGAGTATGATATTTGGGAGGTGTATATTAAGTGGCATTGGGAACAGTTGAAACCATAGCAGCAATTTTTGTGTTGGTTGGGATTTTGAAACTATTGTTCATATTTTTCTCACCTAAAACCTGGTTTGGTTTTGCAAAGAAAATTTATTCTAAACCTAAATTGATCTCGTTTGTATCTTTGATATTAGCTGTAGTAGTATTGTACTATTTGTTGGGTGCTGGAATTACTATACTTCAGATTTTTGCAGTTATGACATTTATGGTCCTTTTGGTTGCTGTTGGATTGGCAAATCATGTAAAGCAGATACTAAAGTTCTATGAAAAGAAGAATTTCAAAAAGATACTTGCAGAACAATGGTTATATATGGCAATTTGGATAGTATTGCTGGTTTGGGGGTTGAAAGAACTTTTCTTTTAATTCTTTTTTTATTTTTTATATGCAATACAGTGGTAGATTAATTTAGCTGCTGTGTATGGGGAGATTAGGTCTCCTTCTTTTGGTGAGAGTTCTACTATGTCAATTCCTATAACGTTTTTATTTTGGAAAACTTGTTTTAGGAGATTTTTTATTTCTTTGAATGTTAATCCATTTGGTTCTGGAGTTCCAACTGCCGGCATTTCTTTTGGATCTAAAGCGTCTAAGTCTAAAGAGATGTAAACATTTTCTTTTAGGTTTTCTAAAATATTATCATTTATTGATAATTGTTTGATATTGTTTTCTTTTGCAAATTCTTTTTCTTCTTTTGATTGGGATCTTATTCCTACTTGGGTTATATTTTTATTTATTTCGAATGTTCTTCTCATTGCGCAGGCGTGTGAGTCTTTTGAGTTGTCGAATTCATCTTTTAAATCTGCGTGAGCGTCAATATGTAGAATTGATAGGTTTTCTTGTTTTAGTGTTTTAATTACGTTTGGAGTTATTGAGTGTTCTCCTCCTAATGCAATAATAAATTTGTCTTTGTATTGTTTTATGTTGTTTATATCTGTTGGTTGTTCTGTGTAGATTCCTTTTAGATATGGCTCTGAATTTGTTTCAATATCGTAGTTTTCTAGTTCATGTGATGCTTTTAGAATTGTTTCGGGACCTTCTTTCGTTCCTTTCCCATATGAAGTTGTTTTTTCGTGTGGAATTGGAATAATTACTATCTTTGCTTTGTTTAGTTCTGTTTGGAAGTCCATGAAATATGTCATGAATTTGAGGTAGAATTGTGGATTATAAAGGTTGTTTTTTCGGTATTTTCACAAATTGGAAAGCCTTAAAAGGAGGGTATTTATGTTAAATTCTAGGAGGCTTACAATGAACGGAACCGTTAAATTTTTTAATGATCAGAAGGGTTTTGGGTTTGTCGCTGGTGAAGATGGCAAAGAGTATTTTGTACATCAGACCGGTTTGGCTGAAGGTGTAAGATTGCAAGAGGGCGATGCAGTTACATTTGATGTTGAAGAAGGCGATAGAGGACCTAAAGCTGTTAATGTGAATAGAGAGTAGTTAGGTATTCAATATTAATTTCTTAAATTTTTTCTTTTTTTCTTTTAATTTTTAGTTAGATCTTTTAGTAGACTCAAGCGCCGTCAGGCTGTTTATTTTTTCCAAGTTGGTTTTTAACTAATTAATTTTCTTTTAGTAGAAAGATTTAAATTTGCCAATAGTTTCCTTTTTGGCATGGCTGGGTGGGACGACGTATATTCTAGTGACGGTGTAGTTAAGAGTCCTTCTAAATATGTTGTAGAGTTAGTTCCCTTTTTGATTGATAAGGGGGTTCGTGAAGTTTTGGATGTTGGTTGTGGAACTGGTAGACACACTCTTTTTTTGGCTGAGCAAGGATTTAAAGTTCATGGTATTGATGGTTCTCAAAAGGCACTTCGTATTGCTAGGGCCAATGTAAATAGGCAGTGTATTGATTATGTATTTGGTTACATGAATGAAATACCTTTGTCCATGGATAGCATGGATTTTGTTTTGGCAAATCATTCTTTGGAGTATGCTTCATTGAAAGTTATTGAGCAATCTGTTTCTGAAATTAAAAGGGTTCTTAGGCCAGGAAGTCCAATTTTTGTAAAGTTTGCTTCTTCTGAAAGTTCTTGTGCTGGGTCTCTTGAATCTTGTGGGGTTTCACATAGGGATTTTTGTACTAGGAATAGCTTGCCAATTCATCATTTTAGTAAGGATGAGTTAAGGGAATTGTTTAGTGGTTGTGTAATAGAAAGATTGGAGCATGTTGTTCGTAATGATGATGCTCCGATTCCACAAAGTGAATTAATTTTGTTTGGTTATAAAAAGTAGTGATTGTGAATTTGGTGTATTATCATTCCTATGTACTAGAATTTTTGGTTGATGTAGTCTGTTAAGATTATATAGCAGTTTTCAGTTTCTCTATCAGGACCAAAGAGTTCAACGCTGTAACCTGTATACATTTCTTTCAATGCTTCCAACACATTTTCTTGTTGTAGTTTTTTCCAATTTTCTGTTCCTATGCCCACAGTTACATTAATCACTTGTTGACCTTCAAGCACTGTTGCTTCCAGTTCGTTATCTATTCCTCTTTCTAGTTTTTTAAGAAGTGCTCTTTGTCTTTTATTTAGAAGTCCTCTGCCAGCTGTTTTCCTTGCTTCATCAGGTGTTAGTGCCATATTTTAGGTAATTTAGTACCCTTTTTAAATGGTTTTATTTCTCTATTTTTCTATGGAAATAGTTAAATTGGGAGAAGACCAAAAAATAAAGATTGGTAAGTCTATTTTTGAAGTTGGAGCCAAAAAGAAGGCAAGTGGATTAAATTTTGCAGAACCTAGAGATTATGAATCTTCTTCAACTATTGAAGTTTTGTTATTTGATTGTTCTAATAAATCGTTGCGACCTACTCACATTTTAGTTTATTATATTGAACAGAAAAAGTATTTTTTGGTTGAATTAGCTTATTATTTTAAAGATAAAAAGAATTATGTGATCAATACTGTTAGTGAAAAAGAGATTAAAGAAGAGTCTATACAACTTCAGTAAATTTGTTGTGGATAAGTCTTATAAATTATAGTTTTTTCTTGTTTTCATGGCTGAAACGGATTATGCTGGACATGTGGATAGTTATCTTTGTGAAAATCACGATGTTCTTGAGTCTGAGCTAACTTCAGATATGAGGGGCTGTTTACAGGGAGAAAGACCTTTGACTAGTGGAGATCGTGATAGATGGATTGAGACTATTGATTTTCATTTAGAGGCAAGATTGGAGAAAAATGGAAATAGTTAAAGATTTGAAGTGGTCGCCTGGAATGGATGTAGCTACTTTGGTTAATTCTTTAGGTAAAGTTGGTTTTCAGAGTGTAGAGCTTTCAAAGGCTAAAGAGACTATAATTAAGATGAAGAAGGATGGCGCTAAGATTTATTTAACTTTTACATCAAATATGGTTACTTCTGGTTTGCGAGGTTTTTTTGCTCAATTGATTAAGCTTGGATTGGTTGATGTTGTTGTGACTACAGTTGGTGGTATTGAGGAAGATATAATGAAGGCTCATGGTGAGGAGTTTGTTATTGGTGATTTTGGTTCTGATGATGTTGCTCTACATGAGAAAGGTGTGAATCGGGTTGGTAATCTGTTTATTAGAGGTGAGTCTTATATGAAGTTTGAGGATCTAATGAAGCCTTATTTGAAAGGTTTATTTGCTAAGAAAGAACGTTGGGCTCCTTCTGAGATATTTTCCGAGATTGGTTCTACTTTAGAGGATGAGGATAGTATATTATTTCAAGCTGCTAAAAGAAAAGTTCCTATATTTTGTCCAGCTATAACTGATGGTGCTTTTGGTTTTCATTTATTTATGTTTCAACAGGATAATTCTTCTTTTGTTGTAGATGTGGTTAAGGATTTTGAGAATATATTATTTAGTACTTCTCAGGATGAAAAGAAAGGTTTGATTAGTCTTGGTGGTAGTATTTCTAAACATCACGCTATTTTGGCTTGTTTACTTAATGGTGGTTTGGATTATGCAGTTTATATGACAACTGCTAGGTTTTCTAGTGGTTCTATGAGTGGGGCTACTACTAATGAAGCTAAGTCTTGGGGAAAAATTAAAGATGAT
>CAYYUK010000004.1:0-53110 GCA_964474895.1 Candidatus Woesearchaeota archaeon | reverse complement strand
GTTGTAAATACTAAATTTAGTATGAGAAGCGATCAAATGTTTGAGAGAATTGCTTTAAATTGCAAAAGGATAATTGAAGTTATTCCTGGAAATAAAATATTTTTCTTTCCAAGTTATGCCCTTTTGGATTCAGTTAACTCATATTGTGAAGAAGATATTATTATTGAAGAAAGAGGGATGGATAAGAATATCAGAGAATCTATCTTAAATAGATTTAAAATTTCAAGAGGAAATACTTTGTTTGCTGTTAGTGCTGGTGGTTTTGGTGAGAGTGTTGATCTCTTTGGAGATGCTTTATCTGCAGTAATTGTTGTTGGTGTTCCTTTTGGTAAATATGACTTAATGAGCAAAGAATTAGTTAGATATTATGATGAAAAATTTGGCCGTGGTCAAGAGTACGGATATGTTATGCCTGCTTTTACTAAAGTTTTACAAAATGCCGGTAGGTGTATAAGAAGTGAAAAAGATAGGGGGGTTATTATCTATTTAGATGAGAGATATTCTTGGCGTGCTTATCATAAATATTTCCCGATCTCCGTTAATTTGGTTGAAAGTAAGAATTATGAGAAAGTTAAAGAATTCTTTAGTTAACTACTCCTAAATGGTAAGGCTTATAAATGGATTATTATGACCTATATCCTACAAAATATATGATTATTTAGAGGTAAAATGAAGAAATTATTAACAACTTTGGCTGTAGGCACGATTTTAGGTGGAACTGCGGTTGCAGATAATAATATTAGTTTTATAGAAGTTGATGAAAAAGCTCCAACAGATTCTGTTGTTGTGGCTGGTGCAGAAAATTTCCCCAATGCTTTTGTAGGAGCCCAAGAATATTATATTGATATTGGTGAATTAGTAGGATTTCACTCTTCTAAATTTGATGGTGTTTATGATAACAATTTATCAATTATTGATCCACATATGGTTAGCAGACCAGATCTATTTTTTCAGTTTGGACAAGTAAAAAGTAACTCTGATGAACTTTCAAATGGAAATACTGGGGATGGACGTTGGTATAATTTAGGTGCTATGCTGGGGCAGAATTTTCCAGAACAAGTTACTGTAGATACTACATCTCAAACTGCTTATTCTAGTTTGGATAATTTAGACAATAGAACTAATGATGCACTTAGAAATATTGTTGAAATCGATTCTTTTTATAGATCTATTGAAGCAAAATTAGATAGTTTGGATGCAATAGATGATTCTCTAAGTACTGATTGTTATACAAGAATTGATAATATTGATCAAACTGCGCCTTTAGATTCTGTTAGGGTTGATACTGAATTTTTAGACGATCCTTGCTGCGGAGCTTATTCTGCTGCTAGAAGGCATTTTGTTGATCAGGGTGTTATGGACAGCTGGTTAGAAAGCAGACCTGATTTAAAATTTCAGTGGGCTGGAAATGATCAGTGGTATAATTTAGAATTGTCTCCATTGTATAACGTTGCTGGTGTTGATACTGTTCTTGTTCCTGGTGAAGAAAGTCAAACTGATTATGATACTTTGCTCTTATCTTTGGGAAGTAGAAATATAGAATTATCAGATTCATTAAATTTAGAAAGATCTAAAAGTCAATTATATTCAACCAAGCTTAATAATTCGTTAAATCTTGGTGAAGATCTTGTAAGTCTTGCAATTGATCAAGATGTTATAATCGATAGTTTAGAAAATATTGATGGGCTTCCAGGCTGGCTTCCAGATCAGATAAATGTTTTGGCAGGCAGTAATGGGGTTTATGGTGTTGGAAAAGATTGGAATGCCGGAAACAATGTTTATGGTGTTAGTGCATTTGGCAGATTTGGTGGACTTGAAGAAGGTGTTGATAGAACTCTTCTTGATGCTGAAGAAATATTGGGCATAGGAAGAAGAGAAACTATTGATAGAACTGAATGGAAAGATACTCCTTCAATTGGATTGCTTGGTAAAGTTGGTTACAAAAATAATGGCGTTACACTTTACGCTGGTCCTGGCGTTGTAATAATGAGAAAAAATAATGCTACAAGCAGAGGTATTGAACATTATAATACTGAAGATGAATGGCTTGGTGACTCTTTTGATCCTGCAACTGCTGGTTCTGAATCTAAGCTTGGTTTTGCTTATTGGGCTGGTATCGATTTCGACCTAGGAGATAGATGGTCTCTTGGAGCTTGTTATTTGGGTTCTCCTGAATTTACCTCTGTAGGACTTACTTTAGGGTGCGACATAAAATGAAAAAATTAGTTTTTTTGTTATTTGCGTTAGTTTTGGTAACTAGTTTTGCTAGTGCTGCCGCACTTTTGACATCACATTGGGGCAATGGGACAGATTATCTTGAAGTTAATCAAGGAGATAATACTCAGTTTTTAATTTGGGCAAGTTCAACTATTGATTATGTCGAGTATGGCGCTGTATTGCTTCAGAATGGAAATTATGTAGAAACCATTGTAGAGGGTAGCGCTGAAGGCGGTCCATATGGTACTTCACATACTGGTTGGTATAATGTTGATACATCTGATTTAGATGGAGTTTATGTTTTGGGTGTTTATGCAAGTGATGGTGAAGATGGTTATGATGCTGTTGAGTTAACATTGAATGTTAATGTTGATGAAGATTCAGAAAATAGTGCTCCAGTAATTAATTATATACCAAATCAAAATGCTCAATGTGAAACTCAGTTTAATTATCAGGTTATTGCTGTTGATGAAGATGGTGATGATTTAGATTATTCAGATAATACTAATTTGTTTAATATTAATCAAAACGGTTTGATTAGTTTTGTTCCTTCTTGTAATGATGTTGGAAATCATTACATTACAATTACTGTTGAAGATGGAAATGATGGAGATGATGCTGAAGATTTTGTATTAACAATAACTGAAGAAGATGAAGAAAATACTCCTCCTTATGTTCCTAGTAATCCGATTCCTGTAAATGGTGCAACAAATGTACAGAGAACTAATATTTTTATGCATTGGAATGGTGGGGATCCTGATGGAGATTTAGTTTATTATGATTTATACTTGGGTACAAATCCAGGCAATATGCAATTAATTGTTAGTGATTTAACTCAGACTAGTTATTCTTTGCCACATACTAACTATGATACTGAATATTACTGGCAAGTTATAGCTGATGATGGTGAAGATAGTACAAATGGTCCCGTATGGAGTTTTACAACCGTTTCAGACAATAATTTTAATGCAGTTCCTTTAATTGGGGATATTTCAGATCAGGAAGCTGAATGTGGTTCAAGATTTAGGTATCGGGTTGAAGCTCATGACTCTGACCAAGGAGATATTTTGATTTTTAGTGATAATACAGATTTGTTTAATATTGATCCTATAAACGGTTTGATAGACTTTGTACCTAATTGTGATGATATTGGAAGTTATGAAATTGTTATTACAGTTTACGATAACCATGGTGCACATGATAATTCTTTGTTTCAGTTAGAAATCTTTGAAGATGGTGGAGACTGTGATGAAGATCATAATGGTGGAGACTCTGGTGATGATGAAGAATTTGGCTTTGAGGAAGTTGTTAATTATGGAAATTGTATTGATGATGGTGATGGTGACTTATATGGCTTCAGAGAAGTTACAATAACTTTGTTTGAAATTACAACCGGACTTACTGTAAATTCTTATGCAACTGAAGAAGTTTGTTATCTTGGATATCAGCCAGATACATTTTATCCTTATGAAGATAGTGGTTTTGGTTTGAAACTTTTAATTGCTTTGATATTTTTAGCAATTACCATTCCCATTGCAATTCGTTTTTATAGAAAGTTGTCTTAATCAGGAATGAACCACGCCTTTCCTTTTTTGTCTACTACATAATTTTTAGATTTTTCTATTATGTTAAATATTCTTTCTCCCTTAAAAATTTCTTCTCTTGTGATTATATCATATTTTCCTTTTGTTCTTTCAAGGAATTTTAAAAGGTCCTCTTGAAAGTTTCTTTCTTCTCTTTGTTTTTGTTCGGGTAATCCATTCTCTTGTTTAAATCTTCCAAGAATCCATCTTGAAAAGTCTTCCAAAAACTCATCACTTGTATGATATTCTACTCTTACGTTGCACTCTAATTTCAGATATTGTTCATTTTCTAATAAAGTATAGAATATATCCATGAATAATTAAGTATTAGTTAATTCTTAAAAATTTATTTCTTTTTTGCTCTTCTTTCTGCTATTGCAGACGTAATCGTGTGCATTATTCTTAAAATAAATTCTACTACCACTGCAAAAACAAAGTAATATTTCAATGTGTCTATTAAACTTGGTATTTGTCTTATTAAAGAGAATGATTGATCCCATGAAAACTGTCCTAAATCAATTAAGAATATTGCAAGTAATGTGAAAGGCAATATCTTTGCTATATCCTTTGACAGGGCTTGTTTGTAGTAAGATGTTATCCTTATTGAAGAAATTAGTGCCATGGATATTAGCAGAATTGTTTGTACGTCTTGGGTGCTCGTTATTGCTATTAAAAGTGCTGAAAAAATTATAAACCAGAACATTAAAAATAATGGGAAGAATAATAGGTATTCTACTGCGTATAAAATTACTGCGAAAAATTTTGAAATTGTCGGATGCTGAAATCTATTGTACTGCCTTAAATTCAATTCAAAAATATCTCTCCTTGCTACAAATCTGTATAAATTAAATACAACTACTGAATAAATGGCCAACCCAAAGATGAAAAGTACTAATGGACCTATTGCTTCTAAAGCTTCGCTTGGTATAATAGCCATATGTTAGTTTTATAATTTTTGTTTTAAAAAAGTTTGTATTTTTAGAGAACTAGTTCTAATTTGTCACCATAAATTTTTCTTAAGCTATCTATCGTTTTTAGTTTTAAGCCGTTCCTTCTTAACAATTCTTTTGTTGATAATATTGCGTCTAATTCGTTTATGTCTGATTTTTGTAATTTCTCTATTGTTCCATCAGCTTTTATTTTAGCTTTCTTTATTTCTTTGTCTTTAATACCAAGTTCTAAAACAAATATTTGATCATCTAGTAAAAGTATTTCTCCCAGTTTGTCTTTTCCATATTTAAATGAGATTTTTGACTTCTGAAGTTCTAAGAATTTCTTTCTTTGTAGATGTTCTTCTAAAACTCTTATGTAATTCCTTAACTGTCTTTTTACTTTTTCTATTTCTTCTTTCTTTATTTTTTTTGCTTTTAGATCTTTTACTGTTTTTTCGAATAATTTGTAGTCATCTGCTATGCTTGTTGGAAGTCCTTCCTGCTCACAATACTTCCTTATTCCTAGCTGAAGACTTGTTGTTTTTATATTTCCTGAAGCAAGTGATTCTCTTGTTATTTGTGTTATTGCTTGTTGGAATTTTTTGAAATCTTCTTTTTCAGTTTTCTTTTGTATTTGTGAAAATAATTTTTTAATTCTATTTAGATAATCTTCAACATCATTTATTAACAGGTCTACTTCTTTTCCAGATACACTCTTTATCTTTCCATGTTCCATTCCCTTGAAGAAGTCTTTTACTCTTATTAAGATCTTAACATATTTTGGCTCCAAAAGTTTTTCTCTCTTTACAAAAATTTCATCTAGAAGTTTTATGGTCTCTTTTGGTGTTGGTGGGGAGATTCCATAAAGCATCAATGCTGCTTGTGATGGATTAAGAATTGCGTAGTACAAATCTTCGCTTGCGATCATTAACAATTTTCTTTTTGCAACATCTAGCATTCTTTCTCCTGTGCTCATGTGCATATCAATTGCTTCTGGAGAAGGTCTAATTCTTCCCATTTTTAGAAGTAATCTCCAAGGACCAAATAATCCCCTATCGAAAATTGGAACTCCGTCTCTCAAAAATGTGAATATTACTGGGTGTGCATCTTTTACAGATTCCCAGAAATCAGTTAAAATGTATGTTTGAACGTGGAACTGTTTTTTTACTCCTGTTATTGCTGAAGCTTCAATTGCCATAGCTTGAATTAATCCCCTTAATTTTTCTCGCAATTCTGCCCTTGACATTCTTCTGACATCAGTATCATCTACCACTATGTAGACATCAATGTCATTTGATTTTTCTCCCCTAAATAATGAACCTGCTGCGATGTATGAAACGATATATTTTTCGAACTTCTTCACAGTCATAGCCTTGTGAACTTCTGAAATCTTAAGTGCTGCCAAAAAGTCTGTTGGATCATAAAGAATTGCAGACATTGAAATTACTTGTAACAATTCATATTTTCCATCAAATAATGATTCTCTTATCTCTGACATTAATGATATTTCTAGCCAAAGTTTTTCATCTATTGACTTTGCTATCTTAACTAACTCAGGTGTTATTTTGTCTTTTATTTTGTAATCTGGTGTTTTCTCTGATTTTGAGTCGTCTAGAATTACTAAAACACTTATTTTATTTTTTTCTTTTTCTAAATCTTCTTTATTCATGTATTTTTGATCTTCAGGATTTATTATTTTTGGAGGTAGAAGCGCTATCCCTGAAATTTGTTTTTTATGTTCTTTTAGAATTTTATCCTTTAATTGATCTATTTTTTTCTTGAATGCTTTTTCTTTTGCAGGATCAATTTTTGGTGGTTGCTGTGGTGCTTCCATATGTTTTAGCGGAACGTGGGCCTTTTTAAATGTTTTTAATAAGATTTATAATATACTCCTTCTTCCAAAGATTTCAATTAGTTCAAGAAAGGTACGACAGAGACGGATGGAGACGAAGGTCGAAGCTAGAGAAACAAAACATAGTGAGCTAACAGCTAATGATTCTTGGGGTGAAAAGAAAGAGAAAAAAGAGGACGATTTTGTTAGCAGGGTTATTGATTTAATCAAATCTACTCCTGGTGTTTTAACTACTAAGGATGATATTGTAAGGTACAACATTCCCAATAATGGTCATCCTGGAACTTTTTGTATTCCTTATGAAGTTAAAACTAGGTCTCGTAGAATTGTTTTTTATGGAAGTAGGTCCCATAGTTTGAGTCTTGAAGAAATATCTGACCGTCTTCCTACTATTTTGAAAGATCATTCTTTAGATTATTAAAATAATAATATAATAAAAAATAAAGAATTATTCTTGTTCAGCAAATTTTTTAATTGCTTCAAAGTTTTCAACTATTAGTTTAGCCTTCTTCTTTCCAAATGAAAATGGCCATTTTGACTCTGTGTCTTGTTCGCCTATTAATTTTATCATCTTATTTCCTTTGAATTCATCATATTCTACTGCCATTTTTAGTTTACCTCTTGGTTTTGTTTGTAAATTAATTATTTATAAGTTTTTATATTAAAGAGAAAATAAATTTTAGGTGTAAATAATCTTATTTAATATTTAAAGCTTTTATTATTTTATCAAGCTTTTCGTTAATTGTTTCAAAATCTTTGCTGAAAGACTTGTCTGAACCTGCCTTATCTTTTTTTACAAAACAATTATCGCAATAGACTGGTTTACTTGATGTTGGTTTAAAAGGAACTTCGCATTCATCACCGCAAGAAGAGCAAATAACTTTAGTCATTTTAAAATCACGTTCTTTTCGGTTATTATACCTTGGTTCTCTGCTTGGAGCTCTTCTATACTCTCTCTTTGGACGATCCTCGAAACTATCTCTTCCGCCATAACTTCTCCTTGGAGAACTACTTCTAGCGTTTCTATCATTTCTTTCTCTTGGACGTTCAAATTTTGCCATGAGTATTCGGAATACCAGTGGTTTATAAGGTTATGTTATTGGTTTAATTGCCAAAGCCAAATTTAATAAATATTGAAATTTTTATCTTCTTTATGAGAAAATTACCAAAATTTAAATCAAAAGTGTTTTTGGCACCAATGGCTGATGTAACTGATCCTGCTTTTAGATTGCTATGTAATGATTATTGTGCTGGTTTAACAGTAACTGAGCTAACTTCTGCTCATGCTGTTGTTTCTAGGGGTGTTAAAGATTTTGTTGAGTTTGATAAGAAAGAAAAACCTAGATCTGTCCAACTATTTGGTTCAGATTTGGATAAGTTGAGTAAAGCTGCAAAAATTGTTGAGCCTCATTTTGATATTATCGATTACAATATGGGTTGCCCATCAACCAAGATAACAAAATCTGTTGCTGGTGCTGCTTTGTTGCAGAAAAAAGAATTAACTAGAGATATTTTTAGAACTTTAATTTCTTCAGTTAAAAAACCTGTTAGTTTGAAGATGAGAAGTGGTGTTAAAAAAGATAATTTATTTAGAGATATTGCCAAAATTGCTGAAGATGAAGGTGTTAGTATGATTACATTACATCCTAGAACTGTTGAACAAGGATATTCTGGTGTTAGTGATTGGTCTTTAATTAAAGAGCTGAAATCTTTGGTTTCTATTCCTATTGTTGGCAACGGAGATATTGTTAAACCTGAAGATGCTTTGAGAATGTTTAAAGAAACTAATTGTGATTATGTTATGGTTGGTAGGTGTGCTAGGGGCAATCCATTTATTTTTGAACAGATTAATGATTTGATTTCTAAGGGAAAGTATAAGGAATATAATTTTGAAGATAGAGTAAATGTTTTTTTGAAATATTTGAAATATTCTAAGAAGTTTAAGTCAATTAAATTTTCTAATGTGAAAGTAAATGCTGTAAATTTTACAAAAGGTGTTGAGGGTGGAGCTAGATTGAGAGAAGAATTGGTTAAATGTAAAGATGTTAAAGAGTTGAAAAAAGTTTTTGAAGTAGTTGTATAAAAATAAAATAATTGTTAGTATTTATTTATTACCTTTTTTTAAGTAAGAAATATTTAATCTAAATCCTACGTTTTTTAACTGCTTAGCTGAAGTTACGATTGATCTCTTTACTATTTTATCTTTTGGGCTAAATCCCTCTTCAAGTTTCACTAAAACTTTAACTTTGTTGCCAACAGTTTTGTCAACTTTTAGCATGGACTCAATCCCATTTCCATCAAAAATAGTTTTCATAACTGCTTCAGTGTGTGCTTCGGGATTTGTTATTTCTGGGCAATTTTCATGTTCTACCCCATCTAATCTTTTTGAAATATATCCTGACTCAATTTCTTCTGCGTAATGTCTCCCATAACATTCCTGTGATAAAAATGTATCCGATGTAATGTAACCTTGCTCACGTAGTTTTCTTGTATCATATCCTGTCAATGGAACTAATTCTCCGTCTAGTTCAATTGCCCTGCATGCACTACATCTGTTTATTGTTTTTGGCACTTTTTACTCCTTTTTGTATAGTTTATTTTTTTATTTGGTTTATAAGGCTTTCCTTTGTTGTTTTTGTTGAGTAGTAACATATTTTAATAAAACTGTAGTTCGTTCTCTTTTTATGAAAAAATTCCTTTTTTTGGCATTTTTAGTAGTTGTTCTGGATCAGATTACCAAATTTTTGTTTACAGACGTCCATTTTGGAGTGTTTAATTATGTGAAGAATACTGGAGCTGCTTTCTCTTTATTTCAAGGTTATGTTGGTACCTTGTCTATTATTTCGTTATTAGTTGTTATTTTCATTGTTTATTTGTTTAGGAAGAATAAAGAGTATTTGGTGCCTTTGGCTTTTGTTTTGGGTGGAACTGTTGGTAATTTTATAGATAGAGTTTTTTTGGGTTATGTTAGGGATTTTATTGATTTGACTATTTGGCCAGTTTTTAACGTTGCAGATAGTTTCAATGTAATTGGTGTTGGAATTATGGTTTATTATTTGATTAAAGAAAAGAAAGATTTATAATTAATATTCTATTTGCGTTTTTATGGTTTTGAAAGAATTATTGGTTGGCAGCTTATTGTTGTATGGTGTAAATTCTTTTGCTAGGGATGCTAGTGATTCTCCAGTTTTTAATCCTGAACCTAATCTTTGGGTGAGGGGTGTAGTCAAAACTAGTCCCGAATTACAAAGAAGGGCTAGTAATGTCGATATATGTACCGTTGGTTTTGTAACTGATTATGGAATGAAAACTTTAAGTGTTTATGGGGATATAGAAAGTACAAGACTTGGTTGTTTAATAGCTCCGGGTGATACATTGGGGATATTTTTAGGACGTCATCAAAATTCTAGTCATGTTGATGAAATAAATCGTTTTTCTCAACATTATCAAATGCTTGATTCTTATGGTAGAGTTATGATTAATGGTGAACTGTTTGAAGAGAAATAAGAGAAAACTTTATAATTTATTATCCATCGCTTTTTATATGAATTTGTCTACTTATTTTGAACGAGTATTGAGTTATGGTTTTTTGTTGTCTCTTCCTTTCTCATTGGAGCATAATTTAAATCAGAATACTACTGATAAACTTCCTTTTATTAGGGCTCCATATTTCTATGAAGAAGATCCAACATATCAAAGAACGTGTCCAGAATCTTTTTCTTCTTCTGATTTTGTTTCATCAGCAGATTATTATGATTTATCTGGCCTTGTTATGGTTGTAATTCCCCCATCTGTAACACATACTAGTTCCTCTTATAATGTTCCTGTTCTTGCTATTATGCCTCTTGATCCAGAGACTCACGCTAAAAGAAGCAAACATGGTGCTACCCAACAATACCCCAAATCAGTTAATGATCCTATCCCAAACGAAAACGCTATCATTTCTCAAAGGTATTCTAGAAAACCTAGAGATAGTCTTCAAGAGAAAACTTTATAATTAAGATAAACAGATGTTGATCATGGATAAGATAGAATTAGTAAAAAGAAATTCTGTTGAAATTATTAATGAGAAGGATTTAAGGAAAACTTTGAATAAAAGTAATCCCATTTGTTATTGTGGTTACGAAACTTCTGGTGAAATACATTTGGGACATTTAGTTACAATTACAAAATTAGTTGATTTGGAAAAAGCTGGTTTTAAAGTTAAAGTTCTTTTTGCAGATTGGCATACTTATCTTAATAAAAAAGGTGATTGGGATTTTATTAATGAGCAAGTTAAAACTTGGAAAGCTGGTTTCAGGGCTGCCGGATTGAGTAAAGCAGAGTTTGTTGTTGGTTCATCTTTTCAGAGAAAGAAAGAATATCAAGATGACTTGTTGAAGTTGGCTGCTAATACTACTATGAACAGGGCTTTGAGAAGTATGCAGAAAGTTGCAAGGGATGTTGACCAAGCAAAAGTTAGTCAAGTTATTTATCCTTTAATGCAAATAGTAGATATAAAACATTTGGGTGTTGATGTGGTTCAATCTGGAATTGAACAGCGTAAGATTCATATGATGGGTGTTGAGAAGTTTAAAGATCTTGAGTATAAAGTTCCTGTGTTTGTTCATACTCCCTTGATTGATGGTTTGTCTGGTCCTGGTTCTAAGATGAGTTCTAGTGAACCTAATTCTTTTATTTCAATTAGAGATACTGATGAGAAGATTAGAAGTAAATTGAAGAAAGCTTATTGCCCTGTTGGAGAGGATAATCCCGTTTTACAGATTGCTCAGTTAATTGTTTTTCCCCGTATTGATAAGTTTGTTATTTCTAGAGATGAAAAGTTCGGTGGAGACTTAGAATTTACTGAGTTTAGTAAGTTGGAAAAGGAATTCTTTAAGAAAAATGTCCATCCTGTTGATTTGAAGAAAGCTGTTGGTGATTATTTGATTGACATCATTGGTCCAATTAGGAAGAAGTTCTAAGATTCTTTTCGTAATATTTTAATAAGTAATTTCTAAACTACTTACTTGGTTCTAATTTTATTTTTGATTAAAAACTATGAAAGATCCTAAAATTATCAATAATCCTCCAACTGTTTCAATTACTGTTGGAAACTCACTAAAGATAATAAAAGCAAGTAATATAGGAAATATTATGTCTAGGAGTATTATAACCCCTCCTTTTTGGGCTTTTACTTTTTCAAATCCTTTGTAAACCAAAATAAATGGCAGGGTTGTAAAAACTACTCCAATCAGTAATATAATCCAAATGTCTTTTGTTGAAAATGTTAATATTGGATTAATGAATAATAATGGTATAACAAAGGGGATTGCAATCAAATTTTGCCAAAAAGTTAGTGATACTTTATCATATTTCTTGAATGTTTTTGAAAGAACGTAAACTAAACCAAATCCGATTCCTGCAAGTAGGCCTGCAATTGAACCAAATAAACTTTCTTTAAGGAAAAAATTTGTTGGTGATAAAATTAATATTAATCCAATAAATGATACTATTAATGCGAATATCGTTCTATTTGTGATTTTTTCTTTTAGAATTAGATTAGAAAACAAAACTATCCAAATCGAAGAAGAATATAACAAGATAACTGCTGAAGCTATCGATAAATATTCTATTGCTAAAAAATATCCCAAGATAATAAATCCGTGAATTGCTCCAAAGAGTACTAACTTACCTTTCTCATATTTGAAAGGAATTAATTTGAATTTCTTAAATAATAAAAATAATGGTAGTAGGGAAATCGCAGAAATTAAAATTCTATAGAAAGACAAATTGTAGGCACCAAGATTATTCCCAAGTTTAACCATTATTGGAAGGAATCCAAATAAAAAGGATGCGAATAAAATTTCAATTAATCCTAAGCGCTCTTTATTCATGAGAATAAAAAAGATATGATGTTTAAAAGATTTTCTTATAGTGATTTAACAAATATAAAATTCCAATTAAAAGTGGAACTCCAGTTATTGTTAGTATACTAAAAATGTTTGTGTAAGTTTTAAAGAATATTGTGAATGCAATTGCTAATAATATGAAAACTATTCCACCGATTTTTTCTTTTTTCCAAGCTAGCCAAGTTAACCCGCCTAAAACCAATGTTGGAATATTGTGCATGAAAAATCCAAAGATCATTTCCCACCAAAGAGATTCTTCTGAAAAAACATCTAAAGAGAATAGTAAGAAGAATGCTATCAATAGTAATGAAAGTATCCTTGGTAACCAATATAGGAATTTATTCTTCTTTCCTTGCGAAGATTTCGATCCACTTCGTTTCATTTGTGTCGTTCACCTCTGAACCTATTATTTTAAAGCCCGCTTCATATAAAAAATCGTGCATTTCTTTTTCGTTGAAATATGTAAATGGTCTTGGTTCGTTTCCATATTTTTCTTCCCTTACTTCTTTTTGACCTTCTCCTTCTTCAACTGCAATGTAAATTAATCCTTTTTTCTTTAGAACTTTATTAAATCCTCTTAAAATATCTGTAACATTTTTTCTAGGTATGTGATAAAGTGCTGCCATTGCCCAAACACCGTCAAAAGTTTCTTCTTTAAATTTTAAATCAGTAAAGTCCATTTTTTTGAAAACGTTTTTTGCTTTCACCTTTTTTCTTGCTTCTAACAACATTTTTTCAGATAAATCTATACCTATTGGCTCATATCCTTCTTGCAAAAAGTATTCAACATCCCTTCCAGAGCCGCAGCCCACGTCGAGAATTTTCTTTCCCTTTAGGAGGGACATAAATTTAGTTGCTTGATATTGGACAATTTTTCCGTAGGTGTGCTCAGAATAAATTTTAGCTATTTTGTTGTATGTTTGCACCGCTAATTTTAACATATCTTTCATAAACTTTTGTAAGATCTTTAATTTAAAAAACTTTGTAATTAGTGGCTTCTACGGTGTTTTGGTACAAAATTTCTTAAATTTTCCGAATTTCCTTTGGTACAACCTATGATCATACCATCATATTCTAGTAAAAAATATCCTTGTTTGTCTTCAAGAAAGATATCATTTCCTTCCATCCAGTCTAGAAACTGTTCTTTATCTATTTTTATTATATTTTTCTTTGGTTTTTTTATTAACATTGAACCTTCTATACTTAGTCTTATTCCATCTTTTTCATATTTACAGAAATATATCCCATGTGAGGCTAATCTATCTTTTACTTTTGAAACTTCTTTATTGATTATGTAGACTTTTCCTTCTTTGTTCGAGAAGAAAATGTAGTTGTTTTCTAGCTTGTCTATATCATATCTTTCTTCTATTTTTCTCAAGATTGATTTTATTTCTTTATTTGTTAATTTGTTTAATTTATTCATTAGTATTTTTTGTTATGGCAATTTTAAAAGATTAACTGTGGAATCACAATGTTTAAAATACAGCTGTTATTTGTTTTTTTATGGTTGAAACTACTGAAGTAATTGATCCCCCACAAGATATTCTTTGGGAAAAGATTTCTCGCGATAATTTTCCTCTTTTACATGGTGACCTTAAATGGTTTTTTAATGAGTCTAAAAATAATGACCGTGAGGGTGAATGGTTTCATGCATTTTTAGATAAATACCCCTTGCATTTTCCTTCTAAAACAAGAATGGGTTATTGTAGGGAAATTATTCTTTCTTCTAATGGATGGTACGATGTTGATTATTTTGTGGGTGAACGACTTAGTGAGTTAAGAAAATCTCAAGCACCATGCATTTTTTATGGTGAATGGGATAAGTTGCTCTTAGATACTTGTGGTAGCCAAAGCAAAGAGGTTCTTGAATTAACAACCCACATGGGTGAATTGGAAAAAAAGGCAGATGATGAGCTTAAATCATTATCCGATAATGAAATTACTAAGATAAAAAGAATTGTAAAGAAATTGTCGCCAGAGAGAATAAGACCATTTATGTTAAAACATTTTGAACATTTGTATGGAATCGGACATGATGAAGATTGTGTAAATTTATTATTGTTGACTGCTAGATTCTATGAAGAAATGAGAAATAAAGGTTATAATCATTTAGATTTAGTTTTGTGATGATTATCTAGATTTGACAGTTTAGTTATCTCGCATTTCCTGCAAAGCCATCACAATCAACATCTGGCCAGTTTATTGGTTGGCTTTTGAAATAGAATTGATGTCTTTGTTTTCCGGGCTGAATAATATTTCCTTCATTCCTTTTATAGAGTTCTTCTATAAATGCATAATAAGTAGGTTTACCATGCATAACCGCTTCTTCTTGAAATCTAAGGTATACTTTGTCCTCTGGAACCTTTGTTTCTATTGTTGGTGCAGAATGTACTTTTTTAACTGCCTCATAGTATGGATCCAATATGGCACAACCATTTATTGTAGCAAATAAAACAAGTCCTGCTAGTGTTTTTGTTGCTTTGTTTTTTATATTCATTTTGTTACTTTTTCGTGACAACAGTTATTTAAAAGGTTTTCGGTCAGGTAATTTTATAAATTTGTTTTTAATTCCTATTTCATGGATATAAATGATTTTCAGGATAAAGTGTTAAAGGTTGCTTCTGAATTGGAAGAATTGCCAAACAGGACAAAACATACGAAACAAAGTGCTCTTATTCATCTTGTTGAAGAGGTAGGAGAAGTTGCAAGACATTTGACAGATGAGCACCATAGGCCCGAAAAATTTGATGCGAGTAAGGTTGGTAATGAGCTCGCAGATGTTATGATGTTTATAGTTATTCTTGCAGATCTTTACAATGTGGCCTTACCTAAGGAAATGGAAGAAGCCATCGAGAGAATTAAGAATAAGGCATCTGATCTTTCAAATTAAGTTAGTTTTATAAATTTGAATGAAATCATCTAGGTTATGAATCATTCAGAAATTATCCGATTTGTTCTTGATAATGCAGTTAGCCATAATGGAAAAGCCCAAACTGGCTCTGTAATCAGTAAAATATTGGCAGTACATCCAGAGTTAAAAGAAAATGTTAAGGAACTTTCGAAGGAAGTTAATGAAAATATTAATGAAATAAATGGTTGGGCTCTAGAAAGACAAAAAAATAAATTAAAAGAGTTGGGTGAATTTGACGTAATTGTTAAAGAAGAGAAAGATAAAATTCCTGAGTTAAAAAATACTGAAAAATTGGTTGTTAGATTTGCACCAAATCCAAATGGCCCCCCCTCTTTGGGACACTGTAAAACTGCTTTGTGGAATTGGTTTATTTCCAAAAAATATGGTGGTAAATATATTCTTAGATTTGATGACACAGATCCAAAAATAAAAGCTCCAATAAAAGAAGCCTACAAATGGTTTAGTGAAGATTTGAGATGGCTTGGAATAAAACCAAATAAAATTGTTACTCAATCAAAAAGGTTGAAAAAATATTACAAGTATGCAAAAAAATTAATCAATATGAATAAAGCATATGTTTGTACATGTGAAACTGAGAAAAAAAGAGATTTGTTGAGAAAGGGTTTGAAATGTGAATGTTATGATAAATACCAAAGCGATAGATGGAAGGATATGTTTGATAAGTATAAACCTGGCGAAGCTGTTTTAAGAATAAAAACTGATTTGAAAAATCCCAACCCGGCCGTTAGAGATTGGGTTGCATTTAGAATAATTGATGGACATAAGCATCCGGTAAATACGAAGGCAAGAGTTTGGCCATTGCTTAATTTTGCTTCTGCAATTGATGATCATGAATTCAAAGTTACACATATTCTTAGGGGTATTGACTTAAGAGTTTCCGGTGATAGGCAAAAATATATTTATGATTATTTTGAATGGAAATATCCTGAAACTATTTACAACGGAAAAATATTGGTTGCTGGTGTTAAAAGTACTTCTGAAGCAAGAAACTTAATTGATCTTGGAGAAGTTAGTGGGTGGGATGATCCAAGATTGGGGACTATTAGGGCTTTTAGAAGGAGGGGTTTTGAGGCTGGTGCTATTATTAAATTTATTACTGGGGCTGGAATTGGAAAATCAGATGTAAATGTTTCTATTGATGCTCTTGCTTCTTTTAATAGGGAAATAATTGATGATAAAACTAAAAGATACTTTTTTATTGAAGACCCAAAGAGAATAAAGATTGAAAGAACTCCTGATGAAAAAGTTAAGATTCCTTTGCATCCAGATCATCCTGAATTCGGTTATAGAACTTTGGAAACTAAAGATGGTTATTTTTATGTACAGGATGAGTTAGAAAAAGATGTTAATTATAGATTCATGCATTTGTTTAATTTTAAGAATAAAGAGTTTGTTTCTAAGGGAGTTGATCCTAATTTGAAAACTAAAATGTTACACTGGTTGCCTGGTGGTGATCTGGTTAAGGCAAAGGTTCTTATGCCTGATGGTAAGTTGGCTTATGGTTATTGTGAAAATGATATCAAGAATGTTTTAATTGGTGAAATTGTGCAGTTTGAAAGAAATTTCTTTGCAAAGCTTGAAGAGAAAGGAGATACTTACAACTTTATTTACTGCCATAAGTAAAGATTTATAAATGCCTCATTTGTTCTGGATTCACTATGAAAAAAAATAAACTCGGTAAACCTGTTTATCAGGGTGAGGGGGCTCTTAGAGTTAGGTTTCATGGATTTTATGAAGCTGGTAATCAAACTTCAGACGTAGTTCCTAAATTTGCTGTTAGTTTAATTGAATCTGGTGAAAATATTAACCATCTAAAATATGTTAAAAGACTCGATAGTAGCACATATGACATACATATTAGAGGGGGAAACATCGTTCCACCATTAGAAGATGGATCTCGTCCAGTTGATGTTGTAACTAAAAGTGGCATAAGTAATTCTTTAGAAGGTTTGTTTTTGAATGGTGCACTTCCAGAAGTTATTAATCTAGTTCGTCCTAACAAGGATAAATGGTATTGGATTACCCACGTTAAAGAGTAGGATTTTTTATTTAGTTCCATTATTTTTTACAATATTGTTATTATTGAATGCTTTTACTTAATTTACCCAAAGAATTTAAAAGGAAGTATTTTAGTAATCTAATTATGCCGCAAGTTGTTGTACAAGATATCTTAATTAATTATATTAAGAAGGGTAGTAAGGGCAAGCCAATTATACTTATCCATGGAGTTCTTAGTGATTCTTCAAGCTACCTTTCTTTGATTGATATTTTGAAAGTACATTACACTGTTTATGCTATCGATTTGCCAATGAATGGTAAGTCAGAAATTCCAAATAAATATTTATCTATTCCAGATATGTCGGATATTTTAAAAGATTTTATGAAACAATTAAAAATAAAAAATCCTACTATTTTTGCTCATTCCGCTGGTTGTTTAACTGCAATAGATTATGCATCAAAGCACAAGGTTAAGGAACTTATTCTTACAGAACCAGCAGGATTAGTTTATTATAAAAGTAAATTCAAATTATTTTCAAAATTAGTTTATATTTCTTTATTGGGTCTTCTTAGAAATCCTGTAATCTTTTTGAATTCAATTAGAATAAATATTCGTAACATGGTTAGAAATGTGTCAAATGATAATTTTTGGAAGGTTGTTGATTTGAATTATAAGAAAGATTATTCTGTAAAAATTAAAAAAATAAGAAGTCCAACTACTTTAATTTTGGCTAGATATGATAGATTGTTTAGTTATGATTTTGAGAAAAAATTTGCAAAGAAACTAAAAAATTCGAGAATAATACCTATTGAAGGATACCATGGATGGCCACATTATAGGCCTTGGAAGATATCTCAATATTTGAATTCTAAAGAAAGATTTATAAAGCGCTAATTTTTCATGAATTTAAGTAATTAATCATGTGAGGTAAAAATGGCTGAAGATCAAAATAATAATGCAAACGATGCTTATGAAGCCGTAGAATTGGCTAGAAAAAGCGGTAAAATAAAGAAAGGTACTAACGAAGTTACTAAATCTACTGAACGTGGTGCTTCTAAACTTGTTGTTGTTTCACAAGATGTTTCTCCAAAAGAAGTTGTAATGCATTTGCAACCTTTATGCAAAGAAAAAGGCATTCCATATGTTGAAGTTCCAAGTAAAGATGATTTGGGAAGTGCTGCTGGTTTAATGGTTGGCACATCTGTAGTTGCTATAATCGTCGAAGGGGAATCTAAGAACTTAATTAAGAAATTTACAAATGGTTGAAAGGAAAAAAATAATAAAAAAAGATTCTAAGCAACAGTTGTTTAGCATTGCAGTTCCTGGCAAGGTTGAAGATATAGTTGGGAGAACTGGAATGAAGGGCGAAGTTACTCAAGTTAGATGTAAAGTTCTTGACGGAAGAGATAGGGGCAAACTTTTGAGAAGAAATGTTAAGGGTCCTATTAAAATTGGTGATCTTTTGATGCTTAGAGAAACAGAAATAGAAGCTAGAAGAATTTCTGGGAAATCAAGATAAAATGGTTAGATGTTCTTTTTGTAATACGGAAATTGAAAAGGGAACTGGAAAAATAGTAGTTTCTAAAGTTGGAAAAATTATGAACTTTTGTTCTATGAAATGTGAGAAAAATATGCTCAAACTTAAAAGAAAAGCGGTGAATTTTAAGTGGGCAAAAAATGATTGAAAGTAAATCTGTTAAAGTTAAAAATATACTTGAATATGGTGGCTGGATCACTATAGCAGATCGTATGAAAACTGGTCTGAATAAACATCCTGGGTTACTGAGTGTAAATTTTAAGTATTCTTCGGAAACTGGTGCTGGTTGTGTAACTGATTATGATATTATATATTCTTTGTATAGGGAAGAAGAGTTAAAAGCAGAATTTTTTGAGCATTATCATTTTGATCATGGTGATTTAACTCATCCTGATGACCAGGGAAAAGAACAGTTAGATTATCTTGCAGGATTACTTAGGGAAAAGGGTTTGGAATCTTGTTTTGAATTTAATACTCTTAGGGTTGGAACAATCTCCGCTTAGCTTTGCTCTAGAAACCTTTTTAAAGTGAATTTTAGGCTTCTTCTGTAGGAGAACATGGAAAATGATAAGACAGCCCATTTGCGTGCTTTTGGCACATGTGGATCATGGAAAAACTTCTATTTTAGATAAGATTAGAGAGAGTTCTGTTGCTGCAAAAGAAAGTGGTGGTATAACGCAGGCCATTTCTGCTTATCAAATTTCATTAGACAAAATAAAGGAAATTGGTGGTGAGTTGATAAACAAAGTTGGTGTTGATTTAACTATTCCTGGTTTGTTATTTATTGATAGTCCAGGTCATGAAGCTTTTACAACTTTGAGGAAAAGAGGCGGAAGCATTGCTGATATTGCTATTGTTGTTATTGATATTAATGATGGTGAAAAGCCCCAAACTAGAGAAGTTATTGAAATCTTAAAAAATTCTAAAACTCCTTTTGTAATTGCTGTAAATAAAATTGATATGCTTACAGGTTGGAGATCAAATCCAGATTTGCCAATTATAAAAAATATTGCTGAACAGTCAGATACGGTGGGTTTGCATTTTGAAAGGAAATTATATGAAATTGTTGCCGCTATTTCAGCCCATGGAATAAATTCAGATAGATTTGATAGAGTTGATGATTATACAAAGAAAGTTGCCATGATTCCTATTTCTGCAAAAACTGGTGAAGGTTTTCCTGAATTATTAATGATTCTAAGTGGGTTAGCGCAAAAATATTTGGAAGAATCTTTGAAAATAAATGTTGAAGGTCAAGCTAAAGGAACTATTTTGGAAGTTTGTGAAGAAAAGGGTGTTGGAAAAGTTTTAGATGCAATAATTTATGATGGAACTGTAAAAGTTAATGATACTATTTTGATTGGTGTTTGCGAGGGTGAGCCTATAAAAACCAAAGTCAAATGTTTATTTAATTTAGATAAAGGAAAAGTTGTTGAAGAAAAAGAAGTACATGCTGCAGCTGCTGTTAAAATTTCTGCTTCTGAGTTGGATGAAGTTATTCCTGGTATGCCAATTAGAGTTTGTAATAAAGATGAAGAAAAAATTAGAGAAGAATTGAAATCTGAAATAGAAGAGGTGGAGATTGAAACTGATAATGAAGGCATAATCGTAAAGGCAGATACATTGGGTTCTTTGGAAGCTTTGACTGCTTTGTTAAGGGCTAAAGATGTAAAAATAAAAAAAGCAAAAGTTGGAGCGATAAATAAACAAGACATTGCTGAAGCCAATTCTGAATTAAATGATTTGAATAAAGTTATTGTTGGTTTTAATGTAAAAGTTTTAGAACAAAATAAGGAAGTTAAAATAATTACAAATGATATTATTTACAAAATAATTGATGATGTTACTGATTGGATTGAAAATTTTGGCAGGGTTTTGGAAGAGAAAGATTTGGAAGGATTGATTAAACCATTTAAGATTGAAGTTATGAAAAATCATATCTTTAGAATTTCTAATCCTGCAGTTGTTGGAGTTGATATTCTAGCTGGAACTGTTAGATCAAATACCCCCGTTACTAAAGATGGGAGAAAATTTTGTGAATTGAAAGAGATACAAGATTCAGGTAAAAATATTGGTGAAGCTAAGGTGGGTAAAGAAGTTGCTGTATCTTTCCCTGGTGTTATGTGTGGTAGACAGCTAAAAGAAGGAGATATTTTGTATTCTAATATTCCTGAAAGCGATTTTAGGAAATTAAAGAAATTGAAAAAGTATTTAAAGGATGATGAAATTCAAGCACTCAAAGAGATTGCGGAATTAAAGAGGAAAGATAATCCTACATGGGGAATTTAAAATGGTACAATTTGTATTGACAATAAGTGGAAAAGATGGAAAGAGTTACAAGAAAGAAGTTTCTGAGAATGAGACCTCTGTTTTTTTGAATAAGAAAATTGATGAAATCGTAAAAGGAGATTCTTTTGGATTGAAAGGTTATGAATTAAAGATTACTGGTGGATCTGATACTGGTGGTTTTCCAATAAGAAAGGATGTTACTGGACTCGGAAGAAGAAGACCACTAGTTGTATCTGGTGTTGGTGCAAAACCTAAAGATAAAGGTGTTAAGCAGAAAAAAACTGTTCATAGTAATTTAATTGGTGAAGATATAAAGCAAATTAATTTGAAGGTTGAGAAAGCTGGAAAGGATTCTTTAGAAAAGATTTTTGGTCCTGTTGAAGAAGTAAAAGAAGGAGAAATTGATGGTGGAAAAGAAGAAACAAGAAGCGAAGAAAAATGACCTTATACCCGAAATTAATATTGAATTAATAGGTCACGTAGACCATGGTAAAACAACTTTAACTCAAGCTCTGACTGGAAAATGGGCTGATGTGCATTCTGAAGAGAAAAAGAGAGGTATAACAATTAAACTTGGTTATGCAGATTCTACTTTTTACAAATGCCCTAAATGTGGAGATCCTGAATGTTATAGTCCTAATGAAAAATGTAAAGAATGTAAAAGCAACTGTATTCCTTTAAGAAAAGTTAGTTTTATTGATTCTCCTGGGCACGAAACTTTAATGGCAACCATGTTAAGCGGTGCTGCAATCATAGATGCTGCATTATTATTAGTTAGTGCAAATGAACCTTGCCCTCAACCACAAACAAGAGAACATTTGATGGCTTTGGAAATCTTGGGAATAAAAGATATTATTGTTGTTCAAAATAAAATTGATTTGGTTGATAAGCCTGCTTTGATAAAAAATTATAATGATATAAAAAAATTCTTGAAAGGAACTATTGCAGAAAATGCTCCAGTAATACCTGTTAGTGCACAACATAACGCTAATATTGATGTTTTAATAAAAACTATACAAGAAAATTTTAAGACTCCCGAAAGAAAGAAAAATGAAGATCCTTTGTTTTATATTGCGAGATCTTTTGATGTGAATAAACCAGGAGTTTCTATAAAAAATATAATTGGTGGTGTTCTTGGTGGTGCTTTGAAACAAGGTACTTTACTTAACGGTCAAAAAGTTGAAATAAGACCTGGTTTGAAAAAAGAGAAACGTGGTAGGGCCATTTGGGAGCCTATACAAACAAAAATAGCTGGAATGAATATTGGTGGTATTGATGTTGGTGAACTCTCTCCAGGTGGTTCTGTTGGTGTTTTAACTGAATTGGATCCTTCTATTGTTAAGTCTAATACTTTGACAGGGAATGTTCTTGGTTTGCCTGGAAAAATGCCAGACGTTTGGGAAAAGTTGAAATTAAAATTACATTTACTCGAGAGAGTTGTTGGTTCTAGTGAAGAGTTGAAGGTTGAAGATGTGAAAATCGGTGAGCCTTTGATGTTGAACGTTAATGCTTCTGCAACTCTTGGTGTTGTTAATTCAATAAGCAAAGGTGGAATGGAAATTAATTTGAAAATTCCTGTTTGTGCTTTTAAAGGTGATAGAGTTACTATTTCTAGGAATATTGGTTCTCGTTGGAGATTAATTGGATATTCTGAGATTGTATAAACTTTTGAGTAGTTACATATAGAAAGACTTATAAGTGGTTTTTAGTTCTTTTTTGTAGTTAATGGGATTAAAAAATGATAAGGACTGCAACGCCTGATGATGTAGAAAAAGTTGGAAGAATAATTAACATTTTACAGGTAAATAGGAATGATCCTGGATGGAAATCTTCAAAAGATGGTTTGTTTGAATATCCTAAATCTGATGAAGATATTAGAAGTGCAATAAATCCTTTTTTTACTGTTGCTGAAGGTGATGATGGGATTGGTGGAATTGATGGAATTCTTGGTTACTGTTTAGCTTATGATTCTAATTTTTTTAGAACTAATTTTGGGAATATTGAAAATCTAGAATGGAAATCTATTTTGGATGGTCCTGACAAAAACTATTTGTATATTGATCAATTGGGAGTTCTTAAATCCTGGAGTTTGGGTGCAGGGAGAACTGCAAATTTGTTAACTGATCATGCAATAATTTCTGCTAGGGAAGCCGGTTTACAAAAAATATTAACTTATGTTTGTGTTGAGCCTTTATTGAATTTAAAATCTGTTAATTTTGTGGAGAAAAAGGGTTTTCAAAGACGTGGTGAAATTTCAATCGAAAATGATGTTGTTTTAAGGTCGTATGAATTAGAGCTATAGAAACTTTTTTAAATTAGATATTGTCTTGGTTTTTCTCAAATAAGTGATTAAAATGAGCGACAGTGAAATTGGTGCAGCAGTGAATATTGTTTACGATGAATTGATAGAAAAGTATTCTAAGAATGACCGCGTTCCAGTTATAAACCTCTTTCATGAAGTTAGAGAAAATCTTTCTATTCTTGGTGCTGATCTTTGTTTAGCTACAAGAGTTTTGTCTCAATTAGAGCAAACTAAATTTATAAAGAGAGATAAAAAGGAATATGTCTTCCAATAAAAACATTTTTAAGTAGAATAAATGCTAGTTTTTTAACAGTCCCGTAGTGTAGTGGCCCAGCATATCTGGTTTTGGTCCAGGTGACCCAAGTTCGAATCTTGGCGGGACTATTTCTTTAATTTTCTTTTAAGTTTTGGCCAGTCTTCTTCAGCCACTATATACCCAACACAGTTCTTTGAGCCACATTTACATGAATGTTCTTTATAATTTTCTAAATTGTATCCATAATTATAGGTTAGTTCTTCGCCTTTTTTTATGTCTTTTATAGAAATTACCCAAATATGTCCTTTTATTATATCAACTTCACAATTTGGGTCACAGGAATGATTTATCCATTTTGCAGTGTTGTATGGCACATTTCCGTCTATGTCCTGTCTTTTATTCAATTCAAAGATGTAAACACCGCCAGAAATTGTATGATTTTTTGATTTTTCTAATACTTTTTCTCCACGTCTATTCCCTTCCGCTCTTGTTACTTTGTCTCCAACATATTCTATTACTCTTGTGTCTGTAGGAATATCTTTTTTTGCGAAAATGCCTTTTTGATGGATCTTGGAATCCTTCACTTTTATGTATTCTGATGTTGTTTTTTTCATTGGTGAGTTTCTCCTAAATTTTTGGTATATAAAACTTTCCTGAATACTCAAATAAAAAGATTTATAAACAATCTATTTTCAACAAGTTCTATAGGATAAGTTGGTTCGTGCTGACTTATACCCGAATGGAAATTTATTTTATTCAAAATGGCAAGGATGTATTCAAGAAACAAGGGTAAAAGTAAAAGTACTAAGCCTTTAGAGCCTAATACTGGTTGGATTAGATACAAACCTGCAGAGGTTGAAAGCCTTGTTTTGAAATTGGCGAAAACTGGAATAAAACCTTCTAAGATTGGTTTGATCTTGAGAGATTCTTATGGTATTCCTGATGTTAAACTTACAACAAAAAAAAGCATAACTAAAATACTTGAACAAAATAAGATTGTTTATAATCTTCCTGAAGATTTATCATTTTTAGTTAAAAAACAGATTAGTGCCTTAAAGCATTTTGAAACTAACAAACATGATATGACAGCTAAAAGAGGATTGCAATTAACAAGCAGCAAAATTAATAGATTAATTAGATATTATAAAAAAGCTAAAAAATTACCTGCAGACTGGAAGTATGACCAGAGCAAAGCTAAATTATTAGTTGAGGATTAAATATGGCACAGAAGAAACGAAGGACGCAACTTGTAAAGAAAAGAAAGAAAAAGAGCTGGTTTTCTATCTCTGCTCCTGCGGACTTCGGAAGTAGGGATTTGGGTGAGTGTTACTTAACCGATAAAACAGATTTGTTAGGTAGAAGAGTTAGAGTAAATATGATGGCTGTTGCCAAAACTAGAAATCCAAACATAAGATTAACTTTTGAAGTTACAGATGTTAAAGATGAAAAAGGATTTACAGATCTTATTTTTTATAATATGTTGCCAGTTTCAATAAAAAGAATGGCTAAGAAGGGTAAGACCAAGATTGGCATTTCTAAAACCTTGAAGTCAAAAGATGGTGAACTTGTAATTAAATATATTATTGTAACTAGAAATAAAGTTCCAAGTAGTGTTTCAAGATCTATTAATAATATGTCTGTTGAACTAATCGGTGATGAGATAAGTAAAAAGAAATCTTCAGAAGTCTTTGATTCTGTTATAAACTATTCATTGCAAAAAGATATGAAAGATAGATTGAAGAAAATATATCCAGTGGATTTATTTGAAGTTAGATATTTGAAAAAGAAAGAAAAAACCCAAAAACTTTAAATAAGTTAAAATAGGCTAGTTATTCTATATGTTTAATCTCAAAAGAGAAGTGATAATAGTATGTATGATTTTCTTTCTATTGCCTGCAGCTTATGCTGGCTTTGCTGAATATAATTCTACATTTGAAGCCCCTTATTGCGGGGATTTGAGTGGTTCTTTTTGTACTGCAAGCTCATCTTTGTTACAATGTGCAGGTGACCAGGTTTCTCCAGGACCCGAACCAAATTACTCAAACACAATTGATTCTTGTGAGGATGCCTCTTCAGTAGGTAGTTGCCATGTGGATGAATCTGTTGAAAATGTTACTATTACTGATTTGAATGGTGGTATTTTTAGAGAGGGGGATGTTTTGGAAGTTAATTATACTGTTTTTTGTTATGGAGATGTGGATAGGGTTGCTCTTTATTATACTAATAGTACATCAGATATAAATTGGAAAAGAATAACTCTTGGTAATGTAACTTGTTCTGTCGAAGATTCTGCAGAGTCTTTTGTTGAAAATATTACTTTGGAGGATGTTACAGGTACACAAGCCATACGTGTTATAAACAAATACGATGCTGATATAGAAACTCCTTGTGATGATGAGTATTATACTGATTATGATGATGTTGTATTTCCTGTAGATTCTGTCATTGCTCCGCCTACTGCTCCTTCTGTTAGTTTGAATGATCCGGTTGATAATTATGATAGTTCTATAAATTATGTTTTGTTTGATTGGACAGTTGTTGATGATAATGATGATAGTTTGTTATGTAATCTTACAATTAATGGTGTTGTAGATGCTGAAAATGTTAACTCTTCTAATGGAACTTCTACTTCAGTTAATGTTACTGGTTTTTTGGATGGATCTTACTCTTGGAATGTTACTTGTTTAAATAATAATAATTTGACTAATACTTCTGAAACCAGATCTTTTTTCATTGATGTGGCTGCTCCTGATTTGACTGTTTCTTCTCCTATTGATAATTATAACTATACCTCTTCATTGATTGATCTTAATTATATTGTTTCGGATTCTGGAATTGGAATCGATTCTTGTTGGTACACAAATACAACTGGACAAAATATTGATCTTCCAAGTTGTTTGAATACTACTTTTAATTCTCCAGATGGTTCACAATCTATAACTGTTTATGCTAATGATAGTTTGGGTAATGAAAATTCTGTTGAGGTTAATTTTGTTGTAGATTCTACTGGACCTGTTATAAACTTGGAGAGTCCTCTTGATACTAGCACTGAAGATTCCACTAATCTTGTAGTTTTTAGTTATAATGCAACTGATTTATTGAGAGATATTTCTTCTTGTACTTTTTATTTGAATGGTGTACTTAATGAAACTGATAATTCAATTGCAGAAGGAATTAGCCAGACCTTTGAGAAGAATTTGAGCAATGGAAATTATAATTGGTCTGTCAGTTGTTTAGATGATCTTGATAATTCTGGTTCCTCTCAAACATTTATCTTAACTGTTGATTATACTCCTGTTTATGAAGTTACAATAAACTTAATGTCTCCTGCTGATGATTCTAGCTCTAGTAATGAAAATGTTACTTTTTCATATAACGTTAGTAGTGAGTTAACCACTTCTAATTGTAGCTTAATTTTGAATGGTTTTGATAATTCTACAGATTACTCTATTCTAAATGACGTTGAGCAAACTTTTGAAAGCACTTTAGATAATGGAAACTATAATTGGTCTATCAATTGTGCTAGTGAAAATGGGCAGATAAATTCTTCTTCTGTCTGGGGCTTGAATGTAAATTATACTCCTGTTTATGAACCAACGATAAATTTAATTTCTCCAGCTAATGGATCTACTTCAACTAGCCAGGATGTTACTTTTTCATATAACGTAACAAGTATTGTGGACATTTCTAGCTGTAATCTTACCTTGGATGGTGTTGTTGACAGTATGGATGATTCTATTACCAAGAATGTGGCACAAACATTTGTTAAAACAGCCATGAGTAATGGCATTCATAATTGGTCCATTGCTTGTATTGATTCTGAAAATAATGTTAACTCTACTGAAAATTGGGCTATTATTATTGATTACGCTGCTCCTGATGATGGCGGGGAAACTAGCAGTAGTTCTTCCGGCGGTGGAGGTGGCGGCTCAAATACAATAGTCACAAATCTTACAGAGCCAGAAGATGAAATTAATGATTCTGATACAGATACGGTTTATCTAAATATTAGTCCTGTAAATAAAACTAAAGATCTTGTTGTTGGAGAATCTGGTAACTTGTTAGCTGGTTTTGCCACATTTATAGATAGGGTTGGCAATCTTGCTGAAGACAATTTCTTCAAATTGATAGTATTCGCAGTCTTCTTTGTTGGTTTGATTGTGCTTTATTTATGGTTGGTAATTAAAAAACCTAGGAAAAAGAAGAAGAAGAAACGCTCTCCTAAAAGAAGGAAAGCCAAAAAACTTAAATAGCTTTATTGCTTGGATTTTAATAATGAATTACAAAAAGAGGAAAAGGGTTGTACACACTTCTTTGGTTGTAGCGGTTAATTTAATCGGTTTAGTCTTTATTGCTTACTTAATTTTTTGGGGTCCTACTGGACTTACTGGTTATGCGACTTTTACTACAGAAGGCCAATCTGAATTTGACCTCGGTGCATATAATCAAACTTTCTATAATGATTCTGGTGAACTTATACAACTTAATTTGACATATAATAATGGTACTTATACTTCTACAATATTTGATGCTGGTGAAATATCTTCATGGAGGAATATTAGTTGGGGTGAAGATGTTAATGTCTCTCTTGGCAATCTAACATTGCAAGTTAGATCTTGTGAAAGCGATAATTGTAATGATAGTGCATTTTCTGGTTCGTATACAAATTCTTCTTTGGAACTTTTATCTATTGCGAATAATAAATATTTCCAGTATAAATTTGATTTTTCTACTATTGACCTAAATTCTTCTCCATATTTGTATAATGTTACAATTGGTTATGAAAATATTTCTGAGCCAAGAATTAGTTTGAGCTCTCCTAATAATAATTCTACTTCTACTGATGAAGATGTTACTTTTTCATATGTTGTCTCTAGTTTTGGAAATATATCTAATTGTAGTTTAATTTGGAGTGGTTCAATTGATGATACTGACTCTTCAATAACCAGAGATATTGCACAATCTTTTTCAAAAGATTCTATAAGCAATGGTAATTATAATTGGTCTATCAATTGTACTGATGTTTATGGTCAGACTAATAATTCTTTAACAAGAAGTTTGACAATTAATTATACTGAAGATGATGACGATGATGCCGATGGTGATGATGAGGAAACTACCACAGTTACTACAACATCTACCCCTACTGTTAGTAGTTCACCACCTGAGTCTACAGAAGATGAGTTAGATAATGAGACTATTACTGTAAATGCAACTTCCAAATTTAATAAAACAAATAATTCAAGTTTAATTGAAGAAGATGAAGGATGGATTGGTAATCTTTTGACAGGTTTTTCTATTTTTGCAGGTAGTGTTACCCAATTTAGTATGGAAGATATTACTGGATTTTTTAATAGAAATTGGATTGTTATTTCTATTGTCGGTTCGCTTCTTGTTATCTTTATTGTTTTATCCATTTGGTTTGGTCTTAAAAGAAGAAAGAATAAAGATTCTTCAAAATCTGAAAAGAAATCTGCTTTTTGGAGAAAAAAATCCCCTAAAAAAATTGATAAAAATAAAGAAAAGGTTCCAACAAAGAGCGAATTGAAAAAAGTTTTGGGTTAATTTTTTAAATGTTATTTCACTTGTTCATTTTATGAGCCTTTGGTCTAGTGGTATGACGTCACCTTGACTTGGTGGAGGTCGGGAGTTCGATTCTCCCAAGGCTCACTTAATTTTTTACAAAACATTTATATATCTAAAAAGGGAGTTCCTGTTATGCAAAAAAGAGGACAGGTAACAGTTTTTATTATTGTGGGAATTATTATTTTAGCAGTCTTTGGTTTCCTTTTTATGCTTAGTACTGGGTCCCTTAAATCTGGATTTGATAGGGAATTTCAAAAAGCAGTTGTTCCTGAACAATTGGCACCTGTAAAAGTATATATTGATGATTGTTTGGAGTCAAAAGCAAGAGTTGCTATTGATACTTTGAGTTCTAGGGGTGGTTATTTGGATATTCCCGAAGATATTTTGCCAAGATCTATAAATAACCCTTTTTCTAATTCTTTAGAGGTTGTTCCAGGTATGGAAACCGCTTATTGGTTCTATGAAAGCGCAAATGGAATACAGAAAGAACAAATCCCTACAAAAGAGGATATGGAATTTGCAATTGCCAATTACCTGGATTATAATTTTGCAGATTGTTATTATGAGCTTGGATATTATCAGAATCAGGGTTTCGAGATAGAAATTCCAGATTATGTTAGTTCCTCTGTTTCTATATTAGATAAACATGTTGAAGTTATTGTTGATGCTCCAATGTATGTTTCATTTGAAGATGTAACAAAGACTATGGAAAAACATTTAGTGAAAATTGATGTTCCTCTTGGTGAATTTTATGAAGCTTCCAAAGATATAATTGAGAATGAATTAAGCGAGGATTTTCTTGAAGAGAGAACATTGGATATGATGGTTGTTTATGAAGAAGTCCCTTATTCTGATTTGGAAGTTAGTTGTGAGAGAAAAATTTGGAATAAAGATGATGTTAAAGATGATTTTAGAATTATTGCAAGCGAAAATATTGGTGCTTTAAGGCTAAAGAATAGTGAAAATCTTAATTTGTATGATTCTTATGATTATTTTACTATTGATGTTTCTGCTCCAACTGAAAGTACTTCTACTTTTACTTATTTGCCAAGTTGGCCTTTCGTAATTGAAGTTAGTCCTTCTAGGGGAAATTTAATGCTTGGAGACCCAATTACACAAGGATCCCATACTATTAGTAAGGCATTGGGTGCTCTTTTTTGTTTGAGTAATTACCATTTTGTTTATGATATTAAATATCCTGTTTTGGTTAGTTTGATGGACAAAAACGGTTATTCTTTTCAATTTGCAACAATGGTTGTTTTGGACAATAATCAACCAAAAGTTTCTGAAATAGAATATGTTGATTATACGGATAGTATAGAAATGGCAGGAGATCTTTGTGGTAACCCTTCAGTTGAAGTATCTGTTGGTGCTTTTGATTCAGAAAGTATTCTTCCAATTGGTGGTGCTAGTGTTTCTTATCAATGTTCTGTAACAACTTGTTATTTGGGTGAGACAGATAGTCAAGGAATTTTTATTGGTGGGGCTCCAGCTTGTTATGGCGGCAGGGTATTGATTGATAAGGAAGGTTATTTTCCAGCAGAGCAAGATCTTTCTACAAATGAAGAAACAGTGTCTAGTGTAGTTTTACCAAGATATTATAATTTAGATTTAGATGTTAAACTTCTTGATTTAAGAGATGGCAGTGTTGATCCTATTGGTGATAAAGAAATCACTTTCCAATTTGAGAATGTTGATAATGGATATATTGCTGTTGTAAGTGGTGAATCTGAAGAAATAACTCTTGTTCCTGGAAGATATAAAATTAATTCCTATGTTTCTGGTAACCCTGGATTTGATGTTGGGGCTGGTGGATCTAGTTTTAGAGAATGTGTAAGTGTTCCTAAAAAAGGTTTGGCAGGATTATTTTTCAATGAAGAAAAGTGTTTTGATGTTGAGTTTGATGAATTTGAATTGGATATGGCCGTTATTGGTGGTGCTGAATTTGAATGGGATTCTTATTCATTAGTGGATTATAGTAAGCTTACTGTTTATGGATCTGTAGGTAATATTCCTTCAGATATTTCTGAATTGACAGATATATTTAATAGTATTAGTACAAATCACTTGAATAGTAACTTTAGGGAGCCAGAATTGTCATGAAAAAAGAGTTGATGTTATTGTTTGGTATTGTTTTGGTAGTTTGTTCTATGGTTGTCTATGCCGTAGATGAAACTGAAGATCCTGATAATTTGGGTGAGATTATTTCTGTAAGTGTGGATAGGATAGAACCAATTACAATAAGTTCTGATTTTTTGAAGGCTAGAAATTTTCCAGTTTATGTTTATCTAAAAGGTTTTACTCTGGGTTCTTTAATAATGGGTGATGGTGCTCCAGAATCTGCCCCATTTTTTGGTGATATTGATTTAAGATATTTTAATGTAATTCCTCGTGGTGCTAGTGCAAATCTAATTTCAGGCATTACTCCTGTTCTCCCAAGAGGTAATAAGATAAGCATTGATCCAACAAGAGATATTTCTGATTTGGGGAAAAATATTGATTTAGGTTATATTATTATTCCACTTAGACAGACCACTGTAGAAAAAGAGATTCCTGAAGAACTCGTTTTAAATCTGACTGCAATGTACGGAATAGATGGCACTGGTGAATTTGGTGTTTTTGGTGCTGAAAGTTTATTACTCAAACCACATGCTGATGAAAGTACTTGGTTGAATAGTGATGATAAATCCGACTCTGATTTTTGGGCAGAAAGAGGTTATTTGAGACTGATTGAAGTTGGTTCCAATAGTGCCAAGGTTCAATTGTATGATGGTTCATTCAGGAAGGTTGGTACTTCAATGAACTTGAAAAAAGGTAAGGAAGTTGAAAGAAGTTTGCCAGGTGGACCAACTTTGTTAAACAATAAAGTTAGATTTAAGTTAGAAAGTACATCGACTCCGCAAGCGATTGCTATCTTGACCACTGAAAGAAATGGTGTTGTACAAAGCAATGTTAGGGTGACAAAAGATATGTTACCTTATACTGGCAGTTCTTGGAAAGTTTATAGTGTGTTACAGGATGCCAAAAAGGTAGTTTTTATTGATAATGAAAGGAATAAAGTTATATTGGAACAAACTTCCAACAGGAATATTCTGGGGGATCCCTGTTTGGATATGGAAGAGTTTGTTTTAGATAATGAAATTGAACAATATGCTGAAAGTAGTGATGAAAAAGATAAGTTAATACTTGGCTGTACTGCTATTGGAGAATATCAAGATGCTTTACGTGTTTCTGATATTGGTTCTGTGGATAGGAGTGAAGCAAATTATAATATTGCTGAGGTATATCGTAGTTTGACTGCTTATCAAGTTGCTGTAAATTATTATTACAATGTTGATCCTTCTCATGAGAGATATTCAGATGTTCAAGGTCAAATTGAGTTTTATGAGACAATTATTAGTGAAAATGCTGCTTCTATTGTTTTGGATGGTGTTGTTATTTTCTTGGAAAGATTTGAAGGAAATGATGAAACAAGATCTTGGTTTAAGGCAAAAGTGATGGACCTTAGTACAGATCCTCCCTCACAAGTTGAACATCCTGAAAAATTCTATAGAAATAGTAAACTTAAATTAGGTGATGAAACGTGGGTCGTTGATGGTATAAGTGATGATTTTATTTCAATAAAAATTAAAGGTCTTCCTTCTAGAAATGATGAATTAATAATCGGACGAAGTATACTTAATGAAATTTATGAAATAACGGTTGAAGAGATTAATGTTGAAGGTATGGCTTTAATTTCTATTCTTCCTGGTTCAAGCAGAGCATATGGTAGTTCTGATTTTACAGTTACTTTACCTATTGAAAAAAGGTTAATTGAATGGACTCCCGAACAAATTGATAGGAAAATAAATAAAACACACAAAACTATTGAAAAGTTAGAGAATGTTTTGGATGGTTTGGGGAAACTGATAACTGGTTGGAAGGCGACTTGTTTCAGTGTCTTTTTGGCTCTGACTGTTAAGAATTCTTTTGTTCAAGATCCATCTGGAAGAAGACTTACTGTTGAAAGATGGTCTGAGGAGTGTACTGACATGATTTCAAATGGAGAGTTTGTTGGAACGCTTGATCAATGTCTGGAAGCGAATAGCGATACTATCGAAGCAGAGGTTATTGTTGCTGGTGATGCTATGGATGATATTAGAGACTATAAGAAAAATAGTGAAAGTGGTTTGGGTGATCTTGAAACAAGGGGAAATGTTGTGGAAATTGTTGATGATGATAGGCTAACTGAAAAATATTTAGATAATTTGAGAAAATATTCTAATGTTGATACAGCTGATAGTGATCAATTGATTATTTCTAAGTATACTAGCGAGGAAGATCTTAGAAGAACTATAGACAATTGGGTTGAAGAATACCCTCCTGAAAAATTAGAACAGATTGATTCTATAATTGGTGCTGATTCCGATATGCATCCTGGAAAGAAAGAGATAGTGATAAAGACTATTTTGGGTTCTAAAGAGGGAAGTGTTAATGGTAATGATCTTTTCCTTGGTGAAAGCGAAGCAAATAGGAATTTCTTGGAAGCTAAGTATGGTGATAATTTTGAATCTGTTTCAGTAGTTGAGGCATATACTGATTCTGACGGAAAGATTTGGGGATATGTTAACCGTGAAGATGTTCAGTTGGGTGCTGTTCAAAATACTGATAGGGAAGGAGATCCGATCATTCATGTTGGTGGGAGAACATTCTATAAAGATTCAAATGATAATCTTTACTTAGTCGATTATGTTCAAAGTACTTCTCAATATTCAACCGAGTATAATGTTAAGGCAGTTCAATACACTGAAGATAAGAAGCCATGGATATTCCCATATAAAGGTAGAAGAGATGGTAGTGGGGAGCAATGGGATCACGTTGGTGATGCTAATTATGTAAGGGTTTATTTTGATTCAAATGGAAATCCAAATAACTATGAGCTTTGGAATGTTGGTAGTGATGGAGAAATAGATTTGATTGAGAATACTGGAAATAATGATGATTTAATTGTTGTTCATCGGAGTCAATTTAATACTAATCCTGAGTTCAATGGTCTAAAATCAAGAATAATTCATACATACAACGGTCTTGATAATAGGCCTCCAGAAGGTAAGACCGTTACTGTTCAAGGGGATCCATATACTGCTAGTTACGTTAAAAGTAAGCTAGACCAAATAACACCCTTAAATAGTTGTTTGTATCACATGCCGGCAAATGATTGTAAACTATTGTACAATGTTTGTGATCCTGTAATGTGTCCTTCTTCCAGATTTGATCTTGGTGGAAAATGGAGGGTTGATAGTGTTATTGAAACTGGAATAATTGGAAGTTTAGTTTTGGGTTGGGGTCAAAAAGAACCTTTCAGAGATTATTTCCCTATTTGTTTGTCTGGAATTCATGCAGGATTGGATAATATTAAAACTGGTTTTGAAGCCTACGAAGATTGCCTACAAAAAGCTAAAGCTGATGGAGAATATGTTGGTGTATGTAATGAGATAACAAGTATATATCTTTGTGAAATGTTGTGGAGAGAAGCACTGTCTATTTCTGGAACTTTTGGTAAGTTTTCTAGTGTGATTGGGGAGAAGATATTAGGAGACGAGTGGACTGATGGTGGAGAGTATTCTAGATGGACTGCCTCTTGGCAAGCGTTGGGTGATTCTACCAAATACTTTACAAATGTTTATGGTAGAAGTTCATTCGCTGCATTCTCACAAAGAAGTAGTCAGGAATTTGGTACTGCAATTTGTAAAGCAGCTATACAAGGTAAGGTTCCTGGTGGTGCTGATTTCTTAAGCCAGTTAACCGAACCTACAAGCCCTCCACAATTCACTGCTTGGTTTAGTGAAATTGAGTATACTAGTGTAGAAATTGGTAAATCTGTTTATAGAATTTATTATCATGTTTATGCTGGTCGTGATAGGGACATCAGGTATAGTGTTTATCTGAAAGATCAACTGGGTAATTATAAGTTCGTAACTGATGGTGAGAATACTTTCAAGCCTTATAAAGTTTTGAAGAAAGGGGATTATGCTGATGTAAGTGAAGTAGTTACTGCTAATTCAGGATTTAATGAAATCTGTGTTGAAATTGATGGTGTTACAGAATGTGGGTTTGGGAAAGTTACAAGCTCTTTTTCAATGGATCATCTGAATGATTTGCTAGTTAAATCTGAACTTGGAAGGGAAGGTGGAAATATAACTTCTGAAAGTCAGTGTGTTCCTGAGAATCCAAGAACTACTCCTAACTTGTATAGTTTACCTACTCCTTCAAATTATGGTTTGCTTGAAACTGGAATAAGAAGAGTTTGTGCAGGTGTTGATCCGGATGGTCCTGGTGATAAGTGGATTAAGGTTGGAACTTGTGGAACTAATGAAGGTGGTTATGCTTTGGGTGAATGTTATTTGGATTCAACATCAATACAATTAAATGATGTTGAAAGACAAGAAGAATTTCTTGAAGATTTAAATAATAAAGCCTTACTTGAATTATATGGTGATTCTGTTATGGATGAAAATCAATCAAATGAAAGAATTACTAACATTACTGGTGGGTTGGATGATGGTGCATTTGTTGAAAGTTTAATTCCTAAAGAAGGTGAGATAGATTATGATCTTATTAAGAAGAAGCTTGGCGAGATTAGGGATGTTATAACGTATTCATTGGTGGATGAGCCAAAGTTTGTTTCACATATAATTATTGGAAAAATATTTGCTGCTCTTTCTGATAGAATAATTCCAAGGGCGGCTCCTGAAGAAGAAGTTGAGCCTACAAGTTTCTGTGAGATTGAATATGAAGGTAATGAATATGAACGAACTACAAGCGATTATGATGAATATTCTCTTCCAGAATCAGATGGGAGAGTTAGCAGTATGATTTATAAATTTTCTAATGGAAATTGGTTATATAGGAGCGGAGATGACTTACTTTATACAATGGTTAAAGATTCGGATTCAATTAGAAATCATATAACAAATCAGTTAAGGAATTTGGATCCAATTAGTGAAAAATCTTTATCTGAAGGAATTAAGATTATTGTTGAAGAAACTTACTATGACAAGGATGATTTCTTAAGGATAATAAAAGAGGATGGTAGTCTAATGGAATTTGGTAGTGGTCCTATCTCGTATTTGGATGTCAAAAAAGCCTGTGATGGAGAGCCTAGGGCTTATAATTGTGTTATTGGATATGAAGAAGATGATCTTTTCAATAAGAACAATTTAGTTTTCAAGTTTGATGGTGAAGAAAATGCGTGGTACTTTAGGGGAGAGGTTTCTGAAACCCTTGGTTGGAATATAGTATCAGTAGAAAATTGTGATAAGCAATCTCTCCAACACCGTAGTTATGGTTTTTGGGTATCTGGTGCTGATGAAGGAGTAACTGTTGCTTGTAAATCAATTGCAAGGACTGCTCAGACTAATTTTGTTAAAGGTGTTGGAATTTTAGCTAAGAGAGCAAATAGTTATGAAGATGATAGAATAATTGTTTACAACTTTGGAAATGCTAGATATAGTCCTGAACATGGTGAGGCTATTGATGATAGAATTTTACAAAGCTGTAGTTCTGATGATGTCCCTGATGATGATGAGGGTGATTCTGTTAGTGACTTTGACGAAGTTATTGTTGAGGGATTTAACTTTTATATGAAACTCGATGGAGAACTACTTCAAGGAGAGAGAACTATACCAAGGGGTTATGAAGATTTAGAATTTACCGCAGGCTACACTTCTGAAGGAGATAAATATATTGAGAGTTACAAAATAGGGATTTATAGGGTTGATGATAATGGTGAGATTCTTTATCCGGAAGTTGAAGAAATAGAAAATGTTGTTCTTTGGTGGGCAGGATCTAGTGAAGAGGGTGTTGATTTTCAGCCATCAATTCCTGCGAATTACATGTTCAGGGTAATTTATTATAATGTGGATGATGTTGATGATGGTATTAATGTTATTGAAGGAGATCATATCGTTATGGTTGATTCTATGATGTTTTCCGTTTCCGATTCTGAAGAAGTTCCAATACCAGAATATGAGGGTGCTGATGCAAGAATACGTGATCCAGAGAATGATTATCGTTTTTACATGAGGATATTTGAGGAAGATTGGTGGAGCGATCTTACGGATGGAACTCGTATTTTGCCCACAGAGGATGTAACTTTTACTGTTGGTTATACTTCTGAGGATGACAAGTACATAGACAGTTACGAAATTGGTATTTACAAAATAACTAGCCAGGGAGAGGAAAACTACCCAACAGTTAGTGAAATTGAAGATGTTTTTTGGGGCGGTTCCGATGAAGAGAGTATTGATTTCTATTCTTATGGTGGTGGAAGATATGTTATTAGGGTTTCTTACTATAGTGATGACGATCTTGTGAATAAGGTCTATGAAGATTCGAGAGAGTTCATTGCAACTTCAGATATTGATGCTACTGACCAAATTCATTCTGAGGATGATATGGTGCGCTATGTTATGACTGTTGCAGATAGTTATGAAATTCCAAGAGATTATGCTCTTGCTTTAATTCATGCGGAAAGTGATTTTGTACATTGTTGTGAAGGTACTAATGAGAATCGCGGTAGGAATTGTGATGCCGACTATAGTTTTACCAATTGCTTCTGGGCAAAAATATTGACAAGTTATGATGGTAGCAGTCACGGGGTTGCCCAAATAAATAAGGTTGCTCATCCCGGTTGCTATTTCCAAGAACAAAGAGGAAGCAATAGTATTTGTAATATACCTGTCTGTGAAGATACAACTGCCAATGAATTGGCTTGTAATCTTGCTGCCGGTTTTAATTTGTTAAGAAGAAATTACAATCAGTATGGAGATGGTAGGGATTATACTTGTGATGAATATACTTTTGAGAACGGAGATACAGAAGATTCCATTAGTGAATATTATGAAGAATGGGATGCTGCTTTAAGGGGCTATAACGGTTGGGGCTGTGCTGGTAGAAGAGATGACGGCTCTGAGATTTATGCAGACCACGATTATGTTGAAACTGTCAAAGATTTAAGAAATGGAAGGTATGGTAGTTATGGGGAATTCTAGAGAATTTTAAATGCGGGAGACAGGGTTCGAACCTGCGTAGGCACTAAGCCACTAGGTTTCTTATGTTCTTGGAACAGCCTAAGCTTGGCCGATTATTTCAAATCTCTAGCCCGTTTGACCGCTCCGGCACTCCCGCATCTGTTTGTTATTTTTATCAGCTTATTGTAATTTTTTAAAGGTATCGTTTCAATAAATCTTTGAATTTTAGATTTTTTTATTCTTAATCCATAATATTCTTTGTTGTACTTTTTATTTATCCAACTATCTTTTGAGTTTTCTATGTCTGTTTTGCTTAAGCATACACTTACATCTTCCATTAATTGTTTACTGGCACTACAAAAACCTATACTTCCTCTTCTTAGGCCTCCATCTGTGTCAAAGAGGCCTGCCAAAAAATGCATTAAATATTCACTATTCTTTATTTTTTTTGGAATAAAAAGTATATCTGACTTTTTTCCTGTTGGAATTTCAAACCACTTGTTCATAATATTATGTAGTTCTTTATTCCTTATAGAGATATAATTGCTTCTTTTTCCGGGTTTTATTTCTGTTTTTGTATTTATTTTTGTTTTAATTAAGTTTAAAACAACTTTTAGGAATTCTTCGTCTTTAGAGGTTATAATTATTCCATAGTCTTTTGATTCATCTTTTCCCTTCCATTTTACTCCTTTGTTAAGATGGCCGTCTCCTGCAATTACTCCTGCCAGATAGAATAAGTCTTTTTCAATTTTAATCATACGTTAATTTTTACTTTATTACTTAAAAAGGAATTGTATATACTTGTCAATATAGTTTTAAATTTGGTTTAAAAAACTAACTAAAAGAAGGTTTTCCCGGAACAATGTGGTGTATCAAACATCTTGCTTCATACGATTCTTTTGCCCCTATTTTTTTAGTTGGCTCCGTATAATTTGCTGGTGATCTATCGGTTAACCTTTGAGTTCTTGTTGCAACATTACCACATATAATTCCATTGTCTTTGTGTGTACATATAGCGTTTAATTTTATTAATCTAGTTGCTTTTGATAGTAAATTTCCTATATTTTTTGTTTCGTCGTCTTGAAAAGGGAATGTTTCTCCTCTGAAATCTGTATCTAGTCCAGATACTATTACTTTTTTACCTTCATTGGATAATTCTTCTATTAAATGTACAATTTTACTATCAAAAAGATTTACTTCATCAATCCCTATAACATCTGCATCTCCTTCTAAATATTCTCTTATTTCTTTAGAAGTTAAAACAGGAATTGCTTTTAGGGTAACTTTATCATGGGAAGAAATATCTTCTTTGCTGTACCTATTATCTTCGCTGTATTTAAAACATTGAATTTTTCTGCCTGCTATTGATTCAAGCCTTAGTCTTCTTATTAATTCTGAAGATTTCCCACTGAACATGCAACCAGTAATAAACTCTATATGACCTAGTTTTTCCATAACTCTTTTAGGGAGTATTTAGATTAAATGTATTATTGATATGTAAAAGTTATTTTTTAGAAGTCTTCATCCAAGAAAAGAATCTTAGTTTTGCTGAATGTCCGAAACCACATGAGCTACATTTCTTTTTTCTTATGTGATATGCTGGTTTTCCACACCTTCTGCATCTGATAAAATTCTTTTTACCAGATTTTTTACCCATAGAGGGTGTTCCTTTTGTCATTTTTATTCAGGAGAAATTAGTATTATTGTGTCGCCCCTAATGAAAATGTTTCCAAGCTTTCTTTTTATTTCTCCAGCTTCCAGTTCATCTGCTTCTTCTAACACCGTATTAATGTGTATATCAAAAGAAACTAATTTTCCAACTAACTGTTTTCCATTCTTTAGTTCGACGATAACTCTTTTGTTCCTTGCTTTGTTTAATGCATCTAATGGTCTGTCTTGTTCCATTTTTATTTAACCCCTATAATATATTTTTTACGTAGTTGGTTAGTTTAAAAAGCTATCGATATTTGGTCTGTTAAAGAAATAGAATTGTTGTGATGTTAGCTCTACTTCGTATCCGTTAATTATTTGTGGGAAATATAAGTTTAGTACCTTCCATATGTCGTCGAATTGTATTATAGTTAATCCGTTTGATATTTCGTAAACGTATAGTGAGTGGTTTTGGTTGTTTAATGTGAATACTGTTGTTTCATTTTGTTCTGATTGTATTGTTGTATTCTCTATTATTTCGTGTTGGTAGTTTAGGAAGGTTATTGTTTGGTTTAATATTTGCCAAGTTTCTCCTTGGTTCATTTCATTTGTTGCGTATGGTATTTCATTTTGATAGATTTCTAGAGATAGTATTGGATTGGTTGGATGAGAGATATCTTCTACTATTAAAGTTGTTTGTTCACAGTTAATTGGGTTTATGAAGCAGAAATCTTCGTCGCATGTGAAATTGTAGTTTTGGTTGCAAAAGTCAATTGTTATGTCTACTTCTGGTATGTATGTTGTGATGTTGAACGTTTCTGTTGGTAGTGCATGTGCGGAACCTATTGTGATTATGAATAAAAGTAAAAGGAATAATTTTTTCATATCTTTTTTTATAAATACTTATTTAAATATCTTTTCGTTTGTTTTGGTGTTGTTAGTAAAACATAAAGCTTTTAAATAAGACTTTTACATCAGATTAACATGGCAATAAGTCAAGCTAGATCAAGGAAAACCGCTACAGGTTCTAGATACATTGATTTTAGAAAGAAGAAACAATATGAACTAGGTAGAGATCCAGTTCATACTAAACTTGGTGAGAAAAAAGTTAAGAGTATTAGGATAATGGGTGGTCATAAGAAAGATATTAGTTTAACAAATAATTCTGTAAATGTTGTTGATCCGAAAACTAAGAAGCATAAAGTTGTAAAAATCAAGAACGTTCTTGAAAATGTTGCAAATAGGCATTTTGTTAGAAGAAATATTTTAACTAAAGGTACTGTTATTGAAACTGAGTTGGGAAAGGCAAAGATAACTTCTAGGCCTGGACAAGAAGGTTGTTTGGATGCAGTATTGATTAAATAATAATTGTTTCTTTTGAGTGGTAACAAATAGAAAGACTTATAAAGTAGTTCTCTATCCGTTTATCAAAGGAGGACATTAAAAAATGCCGAATGTTACAGAATTAAAAGTAGATCCTTTATATGTTAAACCTGGAAAAGAAATACATCCTGATTTGGAAGGAACTTTATTTAAATATTTTTTAGGGGAACATATGTTTCATGAGAAGGGTCAAACAGTTATTACCTATGACGGTGAATGTGAAAATCCTGTTTTGGCAGGTAGATTAGTTGGTCTATATGATTGTATACCTGGTAACGCTACAGGCCAAATGATAGCTGAAGCTGAAAGAGTAGTAGGCCTTAGAAATTAGTCTTTAGTCAAAAATTGGTCCTTAATTTATTATTTCTCTTTTAGTTTTATTAATCCGTAAACAAGACTTGCTATTCCAAAAGCTATTGATGTATAACCTACTGGAAGTTGTCCGTGAAAAGAAATTGTGAATGCTCCAACATTTATTAGTATGAATCCTATAACTATGCATTTAATAGCCTCCCCCTTGCTAAAATGTTTCCTAATAAAAATGAATATTAAGGTGAAAATCAGTGTTGCTAAGATTGGCAACCCCAGAAATGTAAAAAAGTTTATTTCTATACCCCCTACGTTCTTTAAGATTACAAAATCTATAAGCAGAAAAATGAAAAAGATTCCCGGAATCATTCCTAATTCTTCTTTTGTTTCCCAGTCCATTTTTCTAACCTTTTAGGAAGATAATTACTTTAAAACCCTTTGGTTTATTAAATATCATTGAATTAATAGTATTATAAATTTTTAGATTAATTATGCCATTAAACCGAAACGCTTATAAAAGGATTCTGATAGTTCTATATAAATCTTATTATACACTCCGACGGTGGTGAAAAAATGGTACACTATGTTAAAAAATGCCCAGAATGTGGTAGCGTAAATTTAGTTCACAAAGATGAGAGGGGTGAAATTATTTGTAAAGATTGTGGCCTAGTTATTGAGGAAAAGATGATTGATTTGGGCCAAGAGTGGAGAGATTTTGATTCTGATCAAGGAACTAAAAGATCTAGAGCTGGTGCTCCATTAACAAATACTAAGTATGATCAAGGTTTGGGTACGAGTATAGGTACTGGTTCTGATATTTTGAAATTAGAGGGTAAGCAAAGAAATAGAATTATGAGGCTACAAAAGTGGCAGTATAGAATTTCAACTGCTATTGAGAGAAACTTAAAATTGGCTCTTGCTGAATTGAAAAGAGTTAGTTCTTATTTGAAATTACCACCACAAGTTGTAGAAGATTCTTCTGATATTTATAGACAAGCTGTACAGAGAGGTCTTGTTAGGGGTAGATCAATGGAAAGTGTAGTTGCGGGTGCTCTTTATGCTGCCTGTAGGAGACATGAAATACCTAGAACTTTAGATGAGATTAGTGATGCTTCTGGTATTGATAAGAAAGAAATTGGTAGAACTTATAGATTTGTAACAAGGGAATTACAGATTAGAATTCTTCCTAGCAATCCAATTGATTATATTCCAAGATTTTCTAGTGCTTTAAAATTGAGTGCTGAAACTCAGAGTAATGCTGTTGAAATTTTAGAAAAGGCTCAAGAAGCTGAATTGACTTCTGGTCGTGGTCCTACTGGTATTGCTGCCGCTTCTTTGTATGTTGCTGCTCTAATGAACAATGAGAAGAGAACTCAGAGGGAAGTTGCAGATGTTGCTGGTGTTACTGAGGTTACAATTAGAAATAGGTATAAAGAATTAACTCGTGAACTTGGTTTAGAAGAAGAGTTGAAGAAGAAGGGTACTGAAGAAAAGGTTGAAGAGTAGAAACTTTTTTATAAGCCTAATTTCAATTTTAATTATGCCTGTTAAGAAAAAAGCTGTTAAGAAAAAGACTTCTGTAAAAAGTGTTGGTTCTAGTAAGACGGATCTTCTAATTGAAAATAGTATTAATTTACAAAAAACTATGCTTACTTTAGTTGAATCTACAAATAATTTGAACAAGAGAGTTGATTCTATGGTTGGTTTATTTGAGAAGGCTGCCGGAAATGTTGATAAAATAAAGGATGGAGAGTCCCGTAATGTCGATGCATTGGCCAGAAGATTAAATGGTATTATCCAGCAGAATAAAGATTTGGCTCGTGGGTTGGTTCTTCTTGAAGAATATGTTAGAAAAAAAGGTGAGAGAGAATTAGAAATGAAGGAACTTCCGGAAAGATAGAAGAGACCTTTTTTATGCATGTTGGCGGTGAAGAGGGTACTGTTGATTTTCTTGAGAAACTCAGTTTTTTATTAGACCTTGAGGAAAAATCCAAATCTATTTTTTTAAGAAACTTTGTATTAGGTATGAGAAAAGAACCTGTTAAAATCAAAAAAATTACTCTTTTAAAAACTGGTGATCCTTTAATTGATAATCTTCTAATTGAATAGAAAAGTTTATAATATCTATAATGAAATTCTATTTTATGAAGAGGTTAGTATTCGTAGGGTTATTTTTATTGATTGCAGTTTCTATGATTGGTGTTTATTCTTTTGAAGATATTGGTGGGGGTGTTAAGGACTTTGTTGGTGGTTTTATTTCTTTAACTGGAAATGCTATACTCCAAACTGATGCTTCTCTTGATAAGGGATTTGAAAAAATAGAAGTTCCTGAACCTACTACTGTTGCTGCTAAGGAAGAAGTTGTTGAAGAAAAAGAGGAAGTTCCTGAAAAAGAGCCAGTTGTAGAGGAAGTAGCTGTAGAAGAAGTTGTTGAAGAAGAACCCGTAGTTGACAGCCCTAGTTCTTCTGTGGATGTTGGTGATTATTTGCCAACCTGTTCTGATTTTATTGATAACAATGTGAATTACTACGAAAAAGGTGTCTGTAAATCTGATGGTGAAAATTATGAAGACTATTGTAGTGATGATGGGGCAACTCTGATGGAATACTCTTGTACTTCTAGTGGTCTGTGTGGTGGCTCTTGGTATGTCTGTGCTAATAGTTGTGATGGTGGTGCTTGTTTAACTGAGATTCAAGAAGTTTTAGCTCCTGATTTGAAAGTAGTATCTGTTAGAAATACTCTAATTAGTACTGTTGTTTTGGTTAGAAATATTGGAACTCAGGGTACTTATTTTGAAGCTAAACTTTATTCTTCCAATGAGGAAATATTATCTGATGTTGATTATTTTTTAGAACCTGAAAGGTCTGTTGAAATTGATTTGGGTAATAAAATTGAAGGTGCTTATTCTGTAGAAATTATATCTGATGAGGAAGATTCTGATTTGTCTAACAATGTTGTTGATGTTGATGGTGGTTTTTCTGAAGAAGTTAGTACTGAAATAACTGGTGACGTTGTTAGTGATGCTGCTCCTGGTGAAGATTCATCTTTCTTTTCTAAGTTTTTTGGTTTTTTGAGAAGTTTTTTCTAAATCAAAATCTTTTTAATTGGAGTTATTAGTTTTTAATATATGGGCAAATTGAAATTCAACAAAGAGAAAATAGAAAGTATTATTCAAAAATCGTTCCCAAAATCAAATATTGAAACCTATGAACAATTTTCTACTGGATTGGTGAGCCCAACTTTTAAGATTAAAATTAGCAATCCTTCCAAAATTCTTGTTGTAAAATTAGGTAAGTTAAAGAACAAAAATAGAATTCACCAAAATAATAAAATTCTTAATAATTTACGTGATCACAAAATTCCAACTCCTAAAGTTTATTTTGATGGTATTGTTAACAGAAAATTTATTACAATTATGGAATACTCTTTAGGTAATGTTGCCAGTAATATTTATAAAAATGGAAATCAAAATTTACGAAAAAATATTCTATTTAATGCAGGAAAAAGTTTAAGAAAAATTCACAAATTGAAAATACCCCCATTTTGGATTCATCAACACCATGAAATAAAGAATCAAAAAGAATGGAAAAAATGGACACGATTAAGAATTGATAAATATCTTAGATTTTTTAGAAGAAAATTTGGTAGTTATTTTGATTTTTTAGAAAAAGAGTTGAACGAATTTTGGGAAATACTAAATGATGAAAAAATAGACTTTGTTCCTCTTCATTGGGATTATCATTTATCAAACCTAAACGTAAACTCTAAAGGGGAAATCACTGGAATATTTGATTTTGATAATGCAATAAAAGGTCATAGTCTGGCAGATATTGGACAATCTAATTACTGGTTAAGATTTAATTTTAATCATCAGGGTCAGTTTAAAGAGTTTTTGAAAGGTTATGGAAAGAAATTTACTAAAAAAGAGTTGAAATTAATTAGAGGATATTCTTTGTTGCATTTATTAGCTGTTTCTAGAACAATTTGGTTTAGACAAAAGCGACTTGATTGGATAATTAATAAGCATAAAGAAATGATTGAAGAATTAAAGAAAGCTTTTTAATTGTGTTTGAAGGTCTTAATCTATGTTAATCGGTATTGTTGGAAAACCAAACTGTGGAAAGTCGACTTTTTTTAAAGCGATGACTCTTTCGGATATTGAAATAGGTAATTATCCTTTTGTAACTATAAAACCAAATCACGGCATGGGTTATGTAAAAATAAAGGACGTTGCTAAAGAGTTTGGTAAAGTTTCTAATCCAAGAGAAGGTTTTGTTCTTGGAGATAATAGATTTGTTCCTGTTGAACTTTTGGATGTTGCTGGTTTAGTTCCTGGTGCACATGAAGGAAAGGGAATGGGAAATCAATTTTTGGATGATTTAAATCAAGCAGATGCTTTAATACATGTTATTGATATTTCTGGAAGTACTAATGAGAAAGGTGAATCTGTTGAAGCTTTGAGTTATAACCCTTCTGAAGATATTAGGTTTTTAGAATTTGAATTAGATATGTGGTATTTGAGAATAATAAAAAAAGGTTGGGAGAAATTTGCAAGGTCTTTGGCTAGTGGAAAAGAAATTCACAAAGCCATTGCCAAACAACTATCTGGTTTGAGTGTTACTGAAGATATGGTTAAAGATTCTATAAAAGGTTTTGATAAAGATGTTACCAATTGGGATGATTCTGTGTTGGGTGAATTGTCTACAAAATTAAGAGAGTTAAGTAAACCAATAATAATTGCTGCAAATAAAATTGATGTTGAAGGTTCTGAAAAGAATTTGGAGTTGTTAAAGAAAGAGTTTCCAAACTATTCTATTATTGGATGTAGTTCCGATTCTGAATTGGCCTTGAAGGAAGCCGCTAAGAAAGGTTTGATTGATTATATCTCTGGTGAAAATAATTTTAATTTCAAAGAAGGTTTGAGTGATAAACAAACTTATGCTTTAGAGTTTATTAGAGACAATGTTTTGAGAAAGAATTCTGGAAGTGGTTTGCAGAAAGTTTTGAATACTGTTGTGTTTGATATTTTGGATAGAATAGTTGTTCATCCTGGGGGTGTTTCTAAATTGGAAGATTCAAAAGGAAATGTTATCCCAGATGCGTTCATTATGAAAAAAGGTACAACTGCAATTGATTTTGCTTTTAGGTTGCATACAGATATTGGAAAAGGTTTCATTAAAGCGATTGATGTTAGAACTAAGAAAGTAATTGGTCGTGAACATATTCTGAATAATTTGGATGTGGTTGAGATTAAGACTAGTGCTTAGGAAGATATGATAAAATCATATTTGTTACTTCTTCAATACTATTGTTGTTAGTTTCAATATTGATTCCATACTTAACTTTTGATACTAAATTATAAACCGCAATTGCGGCCCCTTCACCATATGTATTTTTTCTTTTTTTGTCTCTGTCAATACATATATCCAAAGGTGCACTTAATGTAAAAATAAAGTGTTGGTATTTGGATAGATTTTCTATTAAATCTTCTATCTGTTCTTTGTGATAAAAATTTCCATCAAATATTACTATTTGCTTATTTTCTAAACATTCTCTTGCCCTTGATAGTATAAATTTTGTTGCTTTTATGAAATTTCTGGCAGGAATACATGCTTCGTTTTTGTCAATGTTGTCTAAATTATGTTCTTTTAAGAGGTCATCAATTGAAAAGTATTCTCCACCAATTGTTTCGGCTAAATATCTAGCTATTGTAGATTTTCCTATTCCAAGAGGTCCCCTAATGATTATAAAATAAGTCATAAGAAAGTGTATTTGTTGATAGTATTTTAACTTTACTCTTTGGGATAAACTTATAGTTAAGATAAAGACTAATTAAACTCTACTTGATCAATTCTCTGATAAGGATTAATATCTATTTCATATTTTTTATTTTTGTCAAAGTATTTTAGACCTGCAACAGCAATCATTGCTCCGTTATCAACTAGAACTTGATTTGGTGGTATGAAACATTTTGCCCCTCTTTCTTTGCACATAATTTCTGACATTTCTTTTAATCTTGTGTTGCATGCTACCCCTCCTCCAAGCAATAATTCTTTTTTATCAGTGTGTGCCATTGCTCTTTCTGAAACTTCTAGTAACATTGCAAATGCAGTTTCTTGTAATGAATATGATAAATCTTCTAGTTTGTATTTTTTAGAATCATAAAGTTGTTTTAGTTTAGTTAATATTCCTGAGAAGGCCAAATCCATTCCTTTTACAGAATAAGGAAGTTCGATTAAATTTTTTGATTTGTTTGCTAGTTCATTTATTTTTGGACCTCCAGGAAACCCTAAACCTACATAACGTGCAAATGAATCTATGAAGTTTCCAATACCTTGGTCTAAAGTTTCTCCAAAAACTCTATACTTTCCGCCTTCGAATGCGATGATTTGTGTATTGGCACCTGAAGCATAAAGTAAAGCAGGATCTTTTGCACCTGTTAATAATTTTCCAACTTCTATGTGTGCAACTGAATGGTGTACTGGAATTATAGGTATTTTGTATTTTTTTGAAAATTCTTTTGCTAAATCCATTCCTTCTCTAAGACATGGCGCCATTCCGGGAGCATTTGAAAAAGCAATTAAATCTATGTTTTCTATTTTTAATTTTGCTTCGTTTAAAGAATCTTGTAGAACTTTTTCCTTTACTCTTTTGTGATGGTTTGCTGCTTCAACGGGAATTATTCCCCCTTTTTCTGTCGTGTAACTATCTTTAACATTAGAAAGTATTTTTTTCTCGTTTACAATTCCAATTCCAAAAGTGTGTGCTGTTGCTTCTATGCCTAGACAATTCATCTTTAAATTAAATTTCTCCTTCTGTTTAAATATCTTACTTTTGGAATCAATTAAGAGCACATTTTATAAATGACTAAATATAATTTTTTACAATGGGTAAGAGAGGTATTAGTCCATTAATTGCTACTGTATTATTGATTGGTCTGGCAGTTATAATTGCTATAATTGTTTGGGCTTTTTCTGGGGATTTTTTTGGCGATCAAACCGAATATATTGAAGAAGACGCATACAATGCTATTCTTTGTTCTGGAGATATTAATATTGAAACAGATATTTGTTATGTAGATAGCAACACATTAAAAGTTTCACTTAAAAATAGAGGATCTGTTAATATTCCTAGTTTAAGAATTATTGTCTCTAGCTCTTCTGAATCTGAAAGTTTTGAAGGTGATGACTTTTTTTTGGAGCCATATGTTCTAAACCATTTTTATTTAGACCTTATAAAATTTTCAAAAAATGATGTCGAAGAATTGACCTATGTTTTGACCACTGAAGGTTTTGGAGTTTGTTCCCCTGATCCACTTAGCATAAATGCTGATTTAATTTTTGGGTGTTCGGGTGGTAATGGTGAAGATTACTATCCTGATATTTTTGTTGAGCCAACTAATTTAGACTTTAAAACTGTTGGTCAGGAAATTAGTAAAGAATTGTATTTAACTATTGGAAATGACGGTGACTCTGCTTTGGAGATTACTGACGTTTCTATAACTGGTGATGTTGTATTTGATTCTGATTTTTCTGGTTTTTTAAATATTGCCCCTGGTAACTCTAATCAGATAACTGTAACATTTACTCCGGATGATTCTGATGATTTTTCTGGAACTCTTTTCATAATCAGTAATGATCCTAATGAAGGTTCTGTTTCTGTTCCCCTTTCTGGAACTGGTGCTAGTGATGATAGCCCTATTTATTAATGTCAATCCTACAAACTTACCATTTGGTCCTATTCAAGTTGGAACACATAAAGATGGTATTGTGCGTATTTCAAATTATGGTGTTAATGATTTGATAATTGACCAAATTGGACTTGACTCTGGTTTTGAATATTTTGTTTATAATGGCAATAGTGGTTATACTATTTCATCAGGTCAATATGAAGATGTATCTGTGACCTTCTCTCCCGAAGAAGTTGGGTATTTTGTAGACAATCTAAAAATGGAGAGTAATGATCCTGATGATGTAATAGTCATTGTTTCTCTTAGTGGAAGTGGTGTTCTTGGAGATGTCTATGGTTGTACTGATGTTAATGCTTTGAATTATGATCCAGGTGCCGAATTTCCTTGTGATGATGATAGTCATGGTTGTGGCGGGGAGAATTGTTGTTGCGAATATGGTTTTATTGATCTTACAAATGGTGATGTAAGTTTTACTTTTGAAAATGGTGATGGTGTTGAGGCTTATGCAGCAGACATAAGAACTGCTGCTGCTTCTTTTATTAATCATCTGGGATTGAGTTCGGAAGGTACTTGGATGGGGTTGGTTGGATTTAACAGATATGCTAATATTTTGACAGGTAATCTTGGATACGATTCGGAATTTCTTCAAAATTATGTATCCACTATGGGCTTTGGTGATTCTTCCACAGATTTCCATACAAATTTAGGTGGAGCAATGTCTACAGATTATTGTTTATTTTCTAACGGCGGTAGCGAGTGTAGTTGGCAGAGTTATGGTGATAGGGATGATGCTATTCATCCAGATTATGCTGTTGTTGTTATGTCTAATGATCCAGATTGCAATACCCAAGATGACGATCTATGCAATTGTAATGATTTGAATGATATCGATATGAATTGTGCTTGTTATGCTGCAAATTATTTGAAAAATTCTGGAGTAAAAATAATTACTATTGCTGTTGGAAACAATGTAGATTATGAATTTCTAAGGGATCGTATAGCAAGTCCTTCTACTCAAGATGAAATTTATGCTTATCGGGTTGGTAGTTATGAAAGTTTGCCATATTTCTTTAACAAATTCTTTGGCTAATTGATTAGAAAGTTATTTATATAACTGAAATAAACGTAGATAATATGAAGTATAGGACTAATTTTATTGTTGTTGGAATGGTTTTCCTTATTGTAATTTTTGGAGCTGCTCAAGCTTTGAAGGATTACCATTTTGAAACTGTCACTGGAAATGCAATTGCTGGTGAAATTGAAATTGAATCTCTAAATGAGGCAGAAGAACCAATGGTTGCTGTGCTTCTCTCTACTGAAGATAAAAGATTTAAAGAAGATGTTATTAGTCTATTATCTGAAAAGGATGGAATTTCTTTAGAATTAAAAGAAACTAGAATACCTGCACATAGTGATGATTCTTATTTGTTTGTTGAATGGAAAAATAAGTTGAATTTATTATCTCTTTATATGAAAAAAGGTGAAGGTAGCCCACACTTTGAAATTTGGGGTCCTGGAAATACTAAGATTGCTTCAGGTGAACTAACTGATGAATATAAGTGGTATCATTTTAAAGTTTCTTCTGAAAAGATGAGTTCTGAAAGTTATGCTATTTTTAATATTTATATTGGAGATGGTGGTGTTATTGAAATAGATAAAGTTCTTGGTGTTCAAAAAGAGGATAGCGGTCTTTCTAGATTAACAGGCATGATGATTGGAAGGATAATTTAGATAATTTTATAATATTCTTGACTTTCTTGATTTTGTATGAGTTTTAAACCAGAAGCAAGGTATTCTAGAAATGGTTTTAATTTAGGTTATATGTGTAATTCTCTTGCTGGTAGGGGTGTTCTTGAAGAGAATCTTATTTCATTTACAGAGGAAGTTGGTTTAGCTAAGGAATCTAGACCTGGAACTTGTAAATATCTTTTTTCTAGAGGTCTTAAACATGCAGGGGCTATTGCCGGTCTTGGTTTGGGTGGGTTGTTGTTTGCTTTTATTCCTGATTTGGCTGATGGGTCTGTGAATCTTTCTCTTGGATTTTATACAATCTCTTCTCTATTTGGGATCGTTGCAGGATATTGTGACTGGTATAGTGAGTACGAAAATAATGTACCTCATGAATTAGAATCTCCCAAAAAGAAAGCTAGAGAATTCCGTTCTATGTTATACACAGATTATCAGTATGATGTATTGAGAATAATAGAAAATAGAAATGGAAATAATTTAGAAGAAGTTTCATAATCCTTTTAATTGGTTTTAGTTTCCTCTTTTTATGTTTGCTTTTGGACATTTATTTATTGGATGGTTGATTGGACTATTTATTGGAAATATTCGTGGAAGAAAATTATCTGATTTATCTTGGGGGCTTTTGTTGTTTGGTTCTCTTTTACCAGATATTGATTATTTGTTTGATTTTGTTTTTGGTACTGGTGTACATAGAACATTAACTCATTCTATATTTTTTCTCGTTGTTGCATTTATGGTTTGTTATATTGTATTGAAGTTTATGAAACTAGAAAAGTATTCTTGGTTCTTTGCTTTGGGGATATTTAGTCACATAGTTGTTGATATGTTTTGGCCGATGGGTGTTACTTTATTTTGGCCATTGCTTGATTTTATTTCTATTAATTTTATTAGTAATTCTGTTGGGAGTGCTGGTATTTCAAGAGCAGGATTACTAATGTTAGATTCTGCTTTCGGTATAATTTGGTTGAGTGTATTGTTTTTGCAAAGAAAGATTAAATTAAGTTAAAGAGAAAGGTTTAAATAATAATTTTTGGTCAGTTTTCCTTAAGAGCCCATAGCTTAGTCTGGTTAGAGCACTGGTCTTATATGACACTTTTTGGGACAATTAAAAAACCAAAAAGACTCTAGGAACACCAGCGGTCCCCGGTTCAAATCCGGGTGGGCTCATTTTCTATTGTTAGTTAATTTTATAAATGACTCATCTTCCTAAACTCTTGTGCTCCTGTAGTCTAGTCCGGTCCAGGACACTGCCCTTTCGAGGCAGGAACCCGGGTTCAAATCCCGGCGGGAGCATACTTATTTTCTAAATAGTTACATTTAAAAACTGAATTTATGTTCATTTTTTATGGAAATTTATGCTAGACAAACAGTACATTTGCCATTTAATTTGGGACTTAGAGCTTATGCGGTTGAAGATGGTTTAACTGAAGCTTTTCCCACTACAGGTAATGATTTGCATGCGAGTGCAACTAATGCATTAGATTACTCCCGTGAAACGGTTTTGAGATTATTTGGAGAGCACAAACTAAATCATGAAGATTATATGTTCTTTATCGGAATAGTTTGGGATGACAAAAATAGGGGGGCTGTTGATCTGTTTGGGTTTGGAAAAACTGAAGAATGGCCAGGAAATTCAGATATTAAAAATTGGGTTTACTCTGATGGAATTCACAAACCAGACTATCCATTAAGCTGTGAAAATGGAATTATAATTCTTAGAGAAGAAATACTTGCAAGAAGAAAATGTAGAAGTTTGGATGAGTTCTTTGAAGTTAAAGTTGAATTAGGTGATTTACAACCTAAACATGAGTTGTAATTTTCTTTTTCTTAAACGCAATCTTTAAATACACACGCTTTGCACTTTTTTACACATTACACATAGGTGAATCAAAAGTGAAAAGAAGTTCAAGACGTTGGAAGAAAAAAAGACAAATGCGTTGGAAG